>JASIJX010000389.1 GCA_030049955.1 Acidobacteriaceae bacterium | reverse complement strand
CTGCAGCGTTTCGCGATAAAACTCGCCGGTGAAAGGGTTGAGCGCCGTCATGATGTCGGCAATGGTTTTGTACCCATGTTTGTCGGCGTTCGGTGCGGCGGTTTTCTGTGCCTTCTGCCATACGCCGGGGTTGGTTTCCTTGACCATGTTTTCGCAAAAGTCCACACCAACCAGGTTGTCCTGGTACAGGCAGTGGTCGAACATGTACTCGGCAGCTTCGCCCAGGTTCACAATCCACTCGCCCAGCGCGGGCGGCCGCACGCCGAACGCCATGTTCTGCGTGTATGTCGCGCAGGTGGCGTGATTGTCGCCGCAGATGCCGCAGATCCGGCTGGTGATGAAGTGCGCGTCGCGCGGGTCCTTGCCTTTCATGAACACTGAATACCCGCGGAAGATCGATGAAGTGCTGTAGCACTCCGCCACCTGCCGGTTGTCGAAATCGATCTTGGTGTAAATGCCCAGGCTGCCAACGATCCGGGTGATTGGGTCCCAGTTCATCTCCACCAGCTTGCCCTGCGAGCCGGAGGTCCGCGTCTCCGGAAGAATTGTGGTCGCCATATCGTCCAACTCCTTCGACTTCGACGCTCAACTCCTTCTCGAGCGGCGGCGTCAGTGCCGGTTGGCTGAATAGCCGGTAGTTAGCTCCGTGCCGGGATGCCGCCACCTGGGCTCCTTGTTCACGGTGTTGTTGGTAATCTCGCGCAGAGAGCGGATCATTTTGCCGTAGGACCCCACCGAAATAGTAGAGACGCGCGCACCCGGCGGCTCGTCCATGAACGGCATGAACTTGTCGGGGAATCCGGGCATGGTGCAGCCGATGCAGACGCCGCCCACGTTCGGGCAGCCGCCGATACCGCGCATCCAGCCGCGCTTAGTCACGTTGCAGTTCACCACCGGACCCCAGCAGCCCACCTTCACCAGGCACTTCGGTGAACCATACTCGATTGCGAAGTCGCCCTGCTCGTAATAACCGGCTCGGTCGCAGCCTTCGTGCACCGTCTTGCCGAAGAGCCACGTCGGCCGCAGTTGATCGTCGAGCGGAATGATCGGCGCCAGACCCGCAACCTGGTAAAGCAGATAGAGCAGCGTCTCAGTAAAGTTGTCGGGCTGCACCGGACAGCCAGGCACGTTGACCACGGGCAAGCCCGCGGAAGAGCGCCAGTTCCAGCCGAGATAATCGGCCAGCCCCATGCAGCCGGTGGGATTGCCGGCCATCGCATGAATACCGCCATATGTCGCGCAGGTTCCGATGGCGATGGTCGCCACCGACTTGGGAGCCAGCCGGTCGATCCACTCACAGGTCGTAATGGGCTGGCCGGTTTTCGGATCGGTTCCCAGTGCCGCCCAGTAGCCCTCGCGCTTCACGCTCTCGTTGGGAATTGATCCCTCAACAACCAGCACGAAAGGCCCCAGCCGGCCGGCATCGGCGTCGAAAAAGTACTTCATGAACTCGGCGCCGACCTCATAGGAAAGCACTGGATTATGAAGGTGAACCTTGGGTAAGCCGGGAATAGCGCCCAATAAAATGTCTTCGATGCTGGGTTGCTCAGCAGCCGTGATGGAAACCGAGTCTCCATCGCAACTCAGCCCCGCAGTGATCCACAGTATGTGAATCTCCTTGAGCGGGGCTGCCTTCTTCCCATTCCCGGGACCCGAGCTGGAATCCATAGCGTCTTCCCTCTCAGTCGTGGATGGTGAATTGTTCAAGCGCGGCAGAAGAGCTGGAGCCGCGTAACTACATTATTGAAGGAACTCTGCTTTCCCGGTTTTTTTTGGATGGCGCACTCTGCCGAACGATGTGATGCCTGCGACTTGCGCCGCAGATGCCCGTCATTCCCGGCCGGCCTGTGGATTTCTTACCCAACCAAGCAAATTCTGGCAGGAGCTTTCAGCAGATTCTTGGTAACTGCTCACCAAAAAGTAGATCGAGAACTCGCGTGCCGCCGATGGCGGTGCGAGCCAACACCATGCGCGGGTGCTGGGTCGTGACTTCGCCCACGATCGCTGCCTCGCGCCCCAGCGGATGCTGCCGCATGCGGTCAAGCACGCGGCCAGCCAACTCCGGCGCCACGATGGCGACAAGTTTGCCCTCATTGGCCACATACAACGGGTCGAGACCCAGCATCTCGCAAGCGCCGCTCACGCTCTCCCGCACCAGGATCGCCTGCTCCTCCAGCAACATACCCACCTGCGACCGGCGCGCAATCTCGTTCAGCGTGGTGGCCACGCCGCCGCGTGTGGGGTCGCGCATGCATCGAATGCCATGGAGATCGCCCGCGAGTTCGGCCTCGTCCAGCATCTCGCTCACCAGCCCGTTCAGCGCCGCGCAGTCGCTTTCGAGCGCGCATTCAAAATCCAGATCCTCGCGTGCAGAGAGAATCGTAATCCCGTGATCGCCGATGCTCCCGCTCAGCAGGATTTTGTCGCCAGGGCGGGCCCGATCGGCAGAGAGCCGCGTCTCACGGTCGATCAGCCCGATGCCCGTGGTGGTGATAAAGACCTTATCGCCCTTGCCGCGGTTCACCACTTTGGTGTCGCCGGTAACCAGTTGCACGCCAGCGCCGGCTGCCGCAAGCTGCATTGAATCGGCTACGCGCTCGAGTTCTGTAGACGCCAGCCCTTCTTCCAGGATGAACGCAGCCGAAAGATACAACGGCTTCGCTCCGCCCATGGCAAGGTCGTTCACCGTTCCGTTCACCGCCAGCGCGCCGATGTCGCCGCCGGGAAAGAAGATCGGCGTAACCACGAAGGAATCCGTGGTAAAGGCCAGACGCGCGCCGCCGATCTCTAGTTGCGCCTGGTCGTCCATGCGCTCGAGCGCCGGATTGCGAAAGCGGCTCAAAAACACTTTATCGATCAGCTCGGCCGTCAGTTTCCCCCCGCTCCCATGGCCCAGCACTATATTTTTGTGTTCGAAGATGGGCAGCGGACATTCGCCGAAGCTGGCATTCTTTTGCCGATCCTCCTTCTCCGCCATTTGGCTGGGCGTCATGCGGGCCCTCCCAATGTGACCAGTGCCGAATCGTCGAGATGGCGCCCGTATGCGTAATACGCTGCGCAGGCGCCCTCGGCAGAAACCATGGTCGCCCCAAGCGGATGCTGCGGCGTGCACAAGGTTCCGAATGCCGGGCAGTCGTGCGGCTTTTTTATGCCCTGCAGGATCTGCCCCGAGATGCAGATCGACGGCTCCTTTGTATCAATGGCCGCCACATCGAAGATGCGCTCACCGTCGAAGGCCGCAAATTCGTCACGCAGACGGTAACCGCTCTCGGGAATCTCGCCAACCCCGCGCCATTTCCGGTCACCGATTTCAAAAACCTTCGCAACCAGTTGCTGCGCGGCAAGGTTTCCCTCCCGCCCGAGCACGCGCGAATATTGGTTCTCGACCTCCGCTCGACCCAGTTCCAGTTGCTCGACAACCATCCGGATTCCCTCCAGGATATCCAGGGGCTCAAATCCGGTGATGACGATCGGCACATGAAATCGCGCCGCCAGCGGCTCGTACTCGTTGTAGCCCACAACCGCGCACACGTGCCCGGGCCCAAGAAATCCCTGCACGCGATTCTGCGGTGAGGAAAGAATGGCCTCGATAGCCGGCGGCACCAGCACGTGTGACACCAGCAGCGATACGTTGCGCAGGCCTTGCTCCCGGGCTTGCCATGCAAGCATCGCATTGGCTGGCGCAGTGGTCTCGAATCCAATGGCGAAGAAAACCACCTGTTTATCGGGATTGGCGCGCCCGATCTTGAGGCAGTCAATCGGAGAATAGACAACGCGTACATCGCCGCCTTCTGACTTGATCGTGAACAGATCGCCATTCGATCCCGGCACGCGCAGCATATCGCCGAAGGAGCAGAAGATAACGTCTGGCTGGCGCGCGATGGCGTGCGCCTTGTCAATCATCTCCAGCGGCGTAACGCACACCGGGCAACCTGGTCCGTGCACCAGCTCAATGCCTTCTGGTAGCAGCCGGTCTATGCCGTTTTTCACAATCGAGTGGGTCTGGCCTCCGCAGACCTCCATGATGACCCACGGCCGCGTCTGGATCCGGCGAATCTCCTCCACCAACCGGGCCGCAATCTTCTCGTCGCGATACTCGTCGAGATACTTCACGCAAGACCTCCCTTGCGCTCAGTTTGCGCGTGGACTTTAACTGGATCCTTAACCGGATCCCCAACCGGATCCCCAACCTCCGGGACGTCGAGTTCAGTGAGTTGGCCCAGTTCCTCGAGGGCCTTGTAGGTGCGCTGCGCCTCCTGCTCATCCACGCAACTGATGGCGAAACCGACGTGGACCAGTACGTATTCACCGACTTTGGTTTCGGGAACGTACTCCAGACAGGCCTCGCGCGTGACTCCGCCAAACTGCACGCGGCCCATTTGCATCCCACCTCGGACAAACGTCTCGATCACCTTACCGGGAATGGCCAGGCACATGTGGAACCTCCTTCAGGTCAAGAAAGAGGCGGCGCTGATTCCTAAATGGATCAGCCACTCAACATTCTAGCGCCGAACTAAGGTCGTGGGTACAACTACGGACAGCTTCGATGCGGAAAAGGGCTCGGAGGATAAAAGAAACTTGCAGAAATTTCGCAAAGCGGAAATGGGCAGAACGGGCAAGGAGCTGGCAATAGTCGATTTCGCCGGCGTCTTACCGAGCGGCGCGCCACTTCCGACCAGAAGGCCGGCGCGCACCAGCAGGCGGAGCTGCGCTTTCGACGGCTGCCTCAGCGGGATAGGTGATTTTCTGCCCCTTCACGCGGGCCCAGGGGGTTAGGGTATGAGGGCGAGCGCTGGTCTGGCTCGCAATTTCCTCCGCGTTGATTCCCCGAACGAGCAATGCATCGGCGATCAAGGAACGGTGACAGCGCCAGGGCACGGCTTCGGCACACATGATGGCTGTCGGCTGGTCGTGCGCAATGCGAATCAACTCGCCGAGCGCCTCTTCAAATTCGGGGGTTTGCATGTAATCGGCATAGCCGCGAAAGCTCGCATTGCGCCAAGCGGTATTTACGGAATCGCGCCGCGTGTGACGCAGTCCGCCAAGAGCCGGCATGTGCAGGTAATGAATGCCGGCGTGGCGCAGGGAAGCCTGAAGCTGGTCCTGAGCGAATTGCGGATTGTGCCGGGAACGCGGGATGGTGCGCACGTCAACGAGTTGCCGAATGTCGTGAGCCTGAAGGAGTGCGATAAAGTCGCTCACCGGCCGGGTGGAGTGCCCCACCGTCCATATCGTGGCTGGATGAAGATCGTGCATGTGCATCTTTGTACCAGATGCGCACCACAGCTTTGCCGGTTTTCACCAAGCTACGTTGGCGCCTTCGACCGGCTCGAATGGCCTTTCGGCAAGCTCCTCAAACAGATTCGGAAGTCGTTGCCGTTCGGTCATTCAGGGATAGAAAAATCTGGTGCAGGAAGCTCAGTGAGTCAATCAGTGGAAATCTGCACCAAACGCGAACGATGTGAAGTCTGACTATCCTCGCGCTCTCGCCACGCGGGAATGGCCATGCGCTGCAACCGCGCCATCACTGAGCCAACCGCCATCGAAGCGCGCAGTACGTGCTTGGCCTTGAGCGGTCCGGCAACGCTGCGGTCGCTGATCCAGTGCGCCGCCGCGCTGGCCGAGCAACCGCATTGCGAGCACTCCGGAGTGCCACCAAAGACGCAGGGCTCAACGTGCGTTCGCAGGTCAGCAGAGTAGTTCTTTGAGAGCCGTGAGAAAGTACATTGGCGCGGCGAGGCCGGAGGATGAAGGAGCGCGTGAGTGTAGCCCGCTGAAGCGAGCAGTTTGGGATACAACGTGTGCAGGCGCGCCAGTTCGCGTGCAGCGAAGATACGCATCTCCGCAGAGAGACGCTCGGCGCTCTCCTCGCTGCGCTGCGGCGAGTAGAAGCTGACCCAGATGTGACGAACCTCCGGGCGAGAGCTCCAGAATTGCGCATATTCCTGCAGATAGCCAGGCCGGTTTAGCATCTGCGCCGTAATCGTCCAATGCACGTTGACGATGCGGCCGGCGATGTTCTGCAGAACACGCTCGTAGGTGGCCGGATGGCGGCGCACATCATGGTGCTCGGGCAGCCCGTCGATGGAGACAGCGACGGTGCAACGAGGCAGATCCATCCATGGCGCGGGAATTGGCAATACCCCGCTCGTGACCACCATAGAAAAGATGCCTCGGCGTGCAAGTTCGGGAAGGATGCGGCTCAACTCGCGATGTCGCACCATCGGCTCGCCGCCCACGAGAGTAACATGCAGTGGCTTGTGACGCTTGACGATTTCAATGACTCCGCGCACCAGATCGTCGCCACGGAGATCGCTCAGCTCACGCAACGTCACTTTGCCGCCCAGGTGGGCGGCGCCGTAGGCATAGCAGCCCGGGCAGCGCAGCGGGCATTCGCGAGTGACTTCAATCGACAGCATGGGGGTGTGCCCCAGCAGAATCTTTCCCCAGGACTTGAGAATATGACTCTTCTCCAAGCGGTCTCTCCCTAGGAAGAATGAATAGTAATTGCCAGACTTGTGAGGAAACATCGGGGCCGCACGCCTATGCCATCAACTCCCGCGGGCGGTGCACTCGGCGGTGGCGAGCCCGGTGACGGCTGGCCCCGGCTTGAGATTGGCTGGGGATATCCGTCGCATCATCTTGACACGAGATTGCTCGCTCCTGGCGTTGAATTAGACGCGATTCTCAATGCAGGGTTAGTCAGGGCTCTACGCGCGTTCGGAATCCGCCCGATGGCGCCCTCCCGATGGCGCCCTATGGACTCGCGGCGTCACGCGCCACTTCCGGATAAGAGCGAGCCTGCATCCGTTGGAGGTGAAATGGCGCAGGAATCTCTTCGTAATCCAGCATCAACAGCAACGCCGGGCCGGGATCACAATCCCGAAATACAAATTCCGCAGATTGCTTCATTCCGTACTGGAGATGCATTACGCCCGGCAGATAGCGCTAGGAGTATCGATGTGCTTCTGTAGTAGTGATCGAGGCTCTGTCGTACAGAGGTACAGAAACCTCTTCCGATTGCGGCATTCGATCCTGATCGACTTGCTTTACGCGCAAATCGCATAATGCTCCGATCAATTCGCCAGCCCACCAGAAGATGTTGTGCTCCCGTATCCAGACACGCATTCGGCGCATTCGCTGGGCCGTCTCCGAGGGCTCCATGTCGAGTGCGCGGGCAATGGTATCGGAAGTCGAACGGATGTCGTAGGGATTGACGATCAGTGCATCGCGAAGTTCGCGCGCCGCGCCGGTAAAACGGCTGAGGATCAAAACGCCCTGTTCGTCGTGCTGAGCCGCAATGAACTCCTTGGCGACGAGATTCATGCCGTCATGCAGGGAGGTGACCAGGCAAATGTCGGCAGCACCGTAAAAATCCTGTAGGCGGGAGCGATCCTCATGATGATTCAGCAGCAAGATCGGCTGCCATCGACCGCGCGCAAAGCGTCCATTGATGCGCAACGCTTCAGTTTCCACCTCTGCCTGGAAATCAGCGTAACGCGGGATGTCAGTCCGGCTGGGAGCCCCAACCTGAAGCAGCGTGAACTTTCGCTGGTACCGCGGATATCGTTCGAGAAGCAACTCCACGGCCCGGAACCGTTCCATGATTCCCTTTGTGTAATCGAGGCGATCCACGCCCAGCGCCAGATAGGAAGCCTCAACACCCAGCTCCTCGAGCAGCGTTCGCTTTTTCGTTTCCTTGTCCTCGGCATCTGAGGAGAGCTCTCCAAAGTCCACGCTGATGGGGAACGGGCGAACCGACGTCCAGTGCTTGTTCCGGCGAACCGAGAAGCGCTCCCAATCAATTCGTGCTTCCAGTACGCGGTCCACCGTATCCAGGAAATTATTGCAGTGCGCCTGAACGTGAAATCCGATCAGATCGGCTCCCAGCAGGCCGTTAAGCAGCTCCCTCTGCCATGGACAAATTCCGAACGATTCGGGATTTGGCCATGGGATATGCCAGAAGATTGCTACCCGCGCATGAGGAAGCCGGTCCTTAATCATTTTGGACAGCAGCGCAAAGTGATAATCCTGAATGAGAACCACAGGGTCCTTCTGATCGCCGATCTCCTCGAGCAGCGCATTTGCGAATTTCTGATTGACCTGCTTGTAGTGCTCCCAATCCTCCGAGCGGAAGATAGGACGCGTATGCGCAATATGGCAGAGAGGCCACAAACCTTCATTGGCGAACCCGTTATAGTAGCCATTTATCTCTTCGGTGCCGAGCCACACACGGCGCAGCGTGTATTGAGGGCAATCAGGAGGAACCTGGATGCGGTCATTGGCGTCGACGGTCTCGAGATCGGCATTACCGCTGCCATGAGCAATCCATGTTCCGTGGCACGCACACAACACGGGCTCAAGCGCGCTTACCAGCCCGCTGGCGGGGACTGTCGCGATAACGTGGTCTCCGGAGCGGCTATGGATATACGGTTCCCGGTTAGAAACCACATAAAGATTGCTACCGCCGAGTTTTGCACGGATGTGCCCCGCGAGCCGCTCGGCAGTCCACAGAGATTCGCCGCTGTTGCGCAGCCTGGCTTCGCGCTCGGCGGCGGCTCTGGCCTCAAGCATGGTCGTTGCCAGAGGAGCCATTTCGCGTGCCAGCGGAAAAAGTATATCCAGATCGCTGGGAATCGGCGCATCCGCCTGTCGGCCTGTGCGCAGATCGCGAATCCAGCGGCTCACGCGTGCGATAGGCCGTATCAGGCTCCAGCGAACGATCATGAATGTGATAGCGGCAATCACGAGCACCTGGAGCGCAATGTGAACGAACATCCAGATCCAGACGCGAAGAGTCTCGTTCTGAATGTACTCGGTATCAAACACGAGCACCATGCCGGCAATGACCTTATGATCCGGTGAGTGCAGCGGAGCAGCCAGCACAAACACCCGGCGAAGACGAATCCGGCGGTATTCGGTTTCAGGACGATTCTGAGCAATGCTGCTAGCCAGTAACGGCATGGGAAGCGGCAGGTGCAATCCCGGAGTAACAGCGGCAGTTTGCCCATTGGTCTCAAAAATTGCCGCACCCAGCAAATGATCGCGATTGCGATTTCCGAAGCGACGGACAAGATCGTTCAGACCCGCACTATCGCCCTCGGACCACAGGGACTCGGCATTGCCGGCAAAACTTTCGCTGAAGAGGTCTGCCTTGCGTTCCAGATCGCTGCGAAGCGTAGCTCTTTCGTCACGCACCTCGTATCGCGAGGAGCCAAGAGAGACCAGGGAAATCCCGATGATTAGGGCCGCAATTAATCGGAGGCTGAAACTCCGCATCATCTTTTCACTCTACTGCCCGGAAGAGGCAGGCGATGATTGGCAAAAAGAACAATCAGAAAATTTCATTCGAATTCGAGCGGCGCGCGGGATGATGCATGGAGGTTCCGCTCGAATCGGGCTCGCTGCTCTGGCGAGTCCGCTCTAGTTCTCTTAAGAAGGGTAACGCATCGATGAGCCGCTGGGCTCATAATTCTGGACGATCATTCAAAAAATACAGCGTAGCTGAGATTCCAAAGCAGGGCTGGCCTTCATTGACTTCGATGTGATAAGGGTTTAGCGTAAGCGATAAGCATTTTAAAATAAACGAATGTCCATATGGAAGTGAACTGTTCTTAGCGCGCCCAGCAAGACAGTCGGCTGGAACGGGAATTTCACCCGAGGCGAAAAGCGTAATTCTGCTCTCCGGGCTGGCACCAACTCCTTGGTTCAAAAGAGTGGCGTTCCGCGTACGCGGCAAATGCATGATCTGACTTGTCGACGGAGAAAGACGCCGTGCATCTCGCATAACGGCTGCCATGCCGCCATGTTTGAAATGCAATCCGTGAACTGCCGGTAATGACCCAATGGACTTGATTGATACCGCAACCAAATCATCACAAGGAATCCGTGATAGCGAAGCGGCAAGCCTGGAAGCCGCGGCGGCAATTGCAACCTCGTGGGATGTCGTGCATCGACCCTCCTCACCTTGCAAATTCTTCGCACGCGTCCGCGCCGCGTCCCGGAAGCTGAAGAAGCTCGAAGCCGAACTTTCCCGCAATCGGATTGCCGCGCCTGCAGAACCTGAGATGACGGCACATCGCAGTGCGCTGATAGAGCTGGGCACATGCTATCGCCTGCTGCGATCCGCCGTCACTTCTCTTGCCGATCACACGCGGCGCGTGAGCCGGTTGCCGCGCATCCAGCACGCAGACGCCAGCGAGGAACCGCGTATGGCCGCGGTTGCCTGTGCGTATCTGCATGCCGTGGACGGAGAATTTTCGCCGCAATCATTTCGCCGGTTCATTCGCGCGCTGCAGACACACGAAGCTCTTAACGTTGATGAGTTGTGGAATGCCGGCGCCTTTCTGCAATTCACGCTGCTCGAGTGGGTGCTGGAGGCAACAACCGCACTGCTCACTTCGAGCGATTCGGCTCCGATTCCGGCGCTTCTCAGGCATCTTAAGAGCCTGCGAGCCATCGCCAACGCGGACTGGGTATTCCTTATCGAGCCTCTCATCGCGCTCGAAGAAATCCTCCGCCAGGATCCCGCAGAGAAATACGGACAGATGGACTTTGAAAGCCGCGAATTGTACCGCCAGCGAATCGCGCTTGTTGCTCGCTTCTCCGACTGTTCGGAATCGCAGGTCGCGCAAATCGCCGTCGATCTTGCCCGCCACGGTAACGCCATTCCTGACGCTGATCCGCGTGTGCAGCTTCGCCGCATTCACGTTGGCTATTATCTTATGGATACCGGCTTTGCACAGCTTATAGACAGCGTCGGGTTTCACCCCTCGCCCGGATATCGCGCGCGCGAGTTCGTTCGCGCGCACGGCGAGGAAATCTATCCCGGAGCTATCCAGCTTTTCACGCTTCTCTTTATCGCAGCGGCGATATTTCCCGTAGTGCCAGTATTGGCCTCCTTCAGCGGCCTGGTGGTGGCGATTATCGTTCTTCTTTTTCCCGCGAGCGAGAATGCAGTTGCCCTCGTGAACAACGCCGTTACTGCCTGTTTCGATCCTCAGCCGCTGCCCAAGCTGGATTTCAGCAAAGGGGTCCCTGCCGAATGCACGACCTTGGTTGCCGTGCCCACGTTACTGCTGAATGAACAGCAGGTGCGCGAGCTGGTGAACGACCTCGAGGTCCGCTTCCTTGCCAATCGCGATCCCCACGTGCATTTTGCCTTATTGACGGATCTTCCCGATTCCGTAACCAAGCCGCGAGCAAGAGATTCGCACCCGCTGGTGGACCTGGCAATTCAATTGATTGGAGATTTGAACGAGAAGTACCAGGCTGCGGAGCATGGCTCGTTCCTGCTCCTGCATCGGCATCGCGACTTCAACCGGCGGCAGGGAGTGTGGATGGGATGGGAGCGTAAGCGCGGCAAGCTGCTTGACCTGAACAGTTTTCTTGCCGGCGAGCACAACGCGTTCCCTATCACGGCGGGCGACATAAGCGTGCTCAATCAGGTGCGCTATGTTTTGACGCTCGATTCGGATACGCAGCTGCCTCGCGGAGCAGCCGCCCGGTTAGCCGGCGCCCTTGCGCATCCGCTGAACCAGGCAGTCATCGATCCTAAATTGCGCATCGTCATTGCGGGCTATGGAATCCTTCAGCCGCGCATTGGCGTGACGGTACGATCGACGGCCCGATCGCGCCTGGCTGCGATTTACTCGGGCCAAAGCGGATTCGATATCTACACGCGCGCGGCCTCTGATGCTTACCAGGACTTGTTTCGGGAAGGTATTTTTACCGGCAAGGGGATTTACGAAGTCGCAACACTGCACGCTGTATTGAAGGGGCGATTCCCGCGCAATGCCCTGCTCAGTCACGACCTGATCGAAGGAGCCTATGCACGCGCCGCGCTAGCAGCGGACATCGAATTGATTGACGATTATCCCTCGCACTACAGCGCCTACAGCCGCCGCAATCACCGCTGGGTGCGTGGAGACTGGCAAGTCGCGCAGTGGATGTTTTCGCACGTGCCGGATGAATCCGGCCAGTCGGTGCGAAACCCCATTTCTTCGATATCGCGCTGGAAGATTCTGGATAATCTGCGGCGATCGTTAGTGCTGCCTTCCTTTTTTATCTTGTTTGTTGCCGGCTGGTTGCGACTGCCAGGCGGCCCGCTTTATTGGGCCTTCGTTTCCCTGCTCCTGTTCGCCTTCCCGGCCGTGATCCGGCTGTGCTTCAGCCTCGGCGTCGCCCTGACCAAAGGGCAGCAAGGAGCGGTTGGCGATGCTTTCGCAGCAAGTACGCAGTCGGCGTTCGTTATTCTGCTCGATTTTGCGCTGCTCGCCCATCAGATGCTGCTGATCTGCGATGCGATCTTCCGGTCATTCACGCGCCTCCTGATCACTGGAGAGCGTTTGCTGGAGTGGGAAACAGCGGCCCAGGCAGAGCTGCGCTCCGCGCAGCGGTCTCCTGTTGATCAGTATCTCGCTGCAACGCCACTCCTTGCTGCAGGGCTGGGACTAATTGTGTGGTTCACCTCCCGCCACTCCGCAGCGTTCTGGTGCGCCCTTCCCATCCTTCTCGTCTGGACCGCAGCATTCCCAGTCTCGTTATGGTTGAATGCGCCTCCGCGCACTCGGCAGCCTCTCCAACGGAGCGATAAGGAGTTTCTCCTTACTCAGGCTTTGCTCATCTGGCGCTATTTCCAGCAGTTTGGGAATGAGCGTCACAACTACCTCATTCCTGACAACGTGCACGAAGAGAACCTCTGCGATGCGCCGCGCGTGTCTCCCACCAACATCGGATTGCTCCTGAATGCCCGCCAGGCAGCATTCGAATTTGGATTTGTGACGGCGCCAGAGCTGGCGGATCTCACTTCGCGTAGCCTGGCCACTGTTGCGCGCCTGGAGAAGTTCCGCGGCCACTTGTACAACTGGTACGACACCCATACGCTGGCTCCCTTGGGCGAGGAACGCTTTGTCTCCTCGGTCGACAGCGGCAATTTTGTCGCCTCGCTCTATACGCTACGTGGGGGTGTGCATCATGTGGCTCGAAAGGCGCTGCTTTCACCTGCACTGTTTGCAAGCCTGCGCATGCATTGGCGTCTCATGCTGGAGGAGAACAAGCTTTCCGGCGGCATTGCGAAATTCCCGCTGCCATCCGCATCCGCCAGCATTAATGACTGGATCGAATGGCTGCCGGCTGCGCACGCCACTTTGGCATCGGTTGCCACTATTGGATCCTCGCAGAATCGCCGCGAATGGTGGGTTGCCGAGACACGTGACCGTGTGGCCGCCATCCTCGTGTTGGCACATGATTTCCTTCCATGGGCATTGCCGGAGTTCAGACCTCTGCGCGCCATCCCGCAATTGGAATTCGACGAAAAGAGCAACGGGCTATGCCTGCGTGATGCCACATCCTTTGCGGAAGCTCTCGACCTCCGGCTATCGCGGGCCTGGGAAACCATTGCCGCGGATCCATCGCTTTTCGGAATTGGCCAAAGACTCCGTACAAGCCTGACGGCTGCAATTGAAAATCTGCGCAATCTCGGTGATCGCTTGCGGGATATCGAGCAGAATGCCGAGAAACTTGCGGAAGCGACGGAGTTTGCCTTCCTATCCGACCCCGGACGGCAAGTGCTTTCCATCGGCTACGATGCAAGGACCCACCGGCTTCACGAGGCGTGCTACGACATGCTCGCATCGGAGGCGCGCATTGCAACCTTTATGGCCATTGCGCGCGGCGATTTGCCCCAGCAAAGTTGGTTCAAGCTGTCGAGAGACCATGTACATGCCTATGGCAAATTCCTTCTGCTCTCCTGGACCGGCACCATGTTTGAGTACCTGATGCCGGCTCTCTGGATGCGGAGCTATGCTGGCACACTGATTGCACGCTCCCAAAAGGCCTGCGTTGCCGTCCAGCGGGCGTTTGCGCGGGCTCTGAAGATCCCCTGGGGAATTTCGGAGTCTGGCTCCTCCCACAAGAATGAATCCGGTGAATATCATTATCAGGCCTACGGTATCCCGCGTATTGCCCTTTCGTTCGAAGTCACGGCAGGGCCGGTGATATCGCCGTACTCTACCTTTCTGGCGCTTGGAATCGACAGCCGTGAGGCGCTGCGCAACCTGCGGCGCATGGCGTGTGCCGGCTGGGTCGGGCCATATGGGCTGTATGAAGCGGCCGATTACAGCACCTCGTTGCGCGCGCCCGTCCTCACGCGCGAATGGATGGCGCATCATCAGGGGATGTCACTGATTGCAGTTCTGAATCTGCTGCGGGACAACGTGGTCCAAAACTGGTTCCACGATAACCCTCTCATCCAGTCTGCCGAATTGCTGCTCCACGAACGGCCGGTTAGTCAAGCACTATTGAAGGCAAAGTTGAGTCAGCTTGCTTCCATCCGGTCCAGCTAGGCCTTTGGAGGCCAATACTCCGGCCCTCGCTACGCGGGAAGAATCACGCTGTTCTGGGACCCTCTGTGCTCAAGCTTGAGAATCGTCGGCGTAATGCTCACATCACAACGGAACATGCTCGCATCCAGCCACAGCTTGCCGAACAATGCCTTCGTGGTTCCATGTTCGCTCCCGGCATTTGAGACGTGACCTTCAAATGTCGCCCCGGTACGAATTGACGGGCAAATCCAGACAGTTTTCCGCGCGGAACTTTGTCGCTTAGGCCATCCGTAGGAAGCAACAGGAGCCGAACTGATGGTCATCTTAGGCTACTTCCGCTTGCTTTTGCTGGTGGGCCAAAGCCTTGCGGTGTGTTCGAAGGATTCTCTACATTTCGCGGGAAAGTGGTTTGATTCTCGGGCGACTTTGGCTCGCTGGAAGCGAGCATGCCCTGTGGATGGGCGTGAAACGCCCTCTTAGGGCGTTAACCCTTTTGACCTTGTAATCCCATGTGCAGCAAAAACAGATCTCCGGCAGGTTAACGCACGATAGCACCGGAAAGGAAAGATACAAGCCGTCTACGCTAGCGCGCCCGGTCAGTACTTCCTCGGCTCAAATGCCGGCAAGCCCAGCACGAAAGCACGGGCTACTGCCCACAATGCAGTGTTCATTGCGGAAAGGTCGATGGCAGATTTTGCCAGCAGGCGCACAAGACAACCATCTCCCGCCAACTTGCTAACCCCGCCGTGCGCTTCAGGAACGGCTGCAAGCTCCCGGTTGATCGCCGCAATCAACTGCGGCCACTGCGTGAAGCCATCCGCAACAATCGCCAGCGAACCGCTGTACGCATAGGCTTCGGAGACGCCAAGCCTCTCGGGGTTCAGGGCGGGGGGGACGATCTTTGTCCGGCTGAGCCACGCGGGTTTGTCGCGGATGAGGATCTCGACCTCGGAGACAATTTCGCGGAATTTCCAGCGTTCATTGCGCGCTACGCGGCCACACGCCATCGCCTCCCAAAGCAGGGCGCAGCCGCCCGCGGCGATCTCCGCGCGCAGCGATTGGCGCAAAGCGGCGCCTGGATGCGGGATCACATGCTCTGGAAAATACTCGAGCGTCGCGCCTTCACCGACGCGGATGACAGTGTCCTGTATCGCCGGCAGATCGTCCGTGCGATAGACGCGAGTCGCCGAAGGCGTAGTCAGGCTTACATGCGCGCCCTGCTCGAGTTCGATCTCGCTGGTCAGGCGATCGCCGCCCAGCACGCCGCCGGTCGGGTTGAGCAGCGCCAGATAAGCCGAGCCGTCTTCCATGGCAAGTGGTGCGAGGACCTGCAACGGCAGAGTGAAACTGGAGCGCACGAGAGTGGTGTGCGCGCCGCGCCGCGCAAAGCGCAGCGCAAGCTGCCCGTCGCGTCCGATGCGTTCAGGATTCAAAGAGCAATCCGCGCCTGATCCACTCGACGATCGACTCGACGCCAGTGCCGTCCTTGAGATTAGTGAAGACAAATGGCCTTCCCTGGCGAACACGCTTCGCGTCCCGATCCATGACTGCCAGGTCCGCGCCTACATAGGGCGCCAGGTCAATCTTATTGATGATCAGCAGTCCCGACGCGATGATGCCGGGGCCTCCTTTGCGCGGAATCTTATCGCCTTCGGCTACATCGATCACATAAATAGTTGCGTCCACCAGTTCGGGACTGAAGGTAGCTGCCAGATTATCTCCGCCGCTCTCGATGAAGAGGATCTGCATCCGGGGAAACTGGCGGATCAATTGCGTCACAGCCTCAAGGTTCACCGAGACATCTTCGCGAATGGCTGTGTGCGGACAGCCGCCGGTTTCGACGCCGAGGATGCGCTCCGCGGCTAGGGCGCCGCGGCGAGTGAGAAATTCGGCGTCTTCACGCGTGTATATGTCATTGGTGATTACGGCAAGATCGTAGGTGTCGCGCAAGCGCCGGCAAAGGGTCTCCACCAAAGCAGTCTTGCCTGATCCGACCGGACCGCCGACGCCGATTTTAAGGGGCTGAGAGCTCATGATCGAAATAACCTCGCATCGAGTGTAGAGTGACGCATCGCCGCAATCTCCATGGCAGGAGTAAAACTCCAAATGTCCTCTTCGCGTTTTTCTAAAACTTCCGCGGCCAATTCGCCAAAGAGCGGCTGCAGATTCCATAGAACGCGCTGCCCGGCAAGCTGGCCCAGGGGAAAGAGACGAAGCGCGGCATTCACCAGCACTGCACTGGAAGAATACAAGTAAGCCGCGATCATCTCCCGCGGTTCCCATGCCAGAGCGTTGCCCACGATGCCCAGGGCCACGGGATGATGGCCCGGCGTCAGATACTCTTCGACTGCCTGGAAGAAGGCCTGCGTGAGATCGTGGACCAGAAAGCTGTTTGCGATGCGCAGCGTTTGCCTGCCCATCTGCCGGCTGGCGCTTCTCAACTCCTCGGCCGGCTTCAAGGCGTCAAGCAGAGCGTCCATGCGCAGAGATGCCTCGATGTCTCCGGTACGACCGGCTTTCCAGGAACATAGCAGCGCCACCGCATCGGCAGGTGCAACAGAAGCCTCCAGATAGCTGCGCACGAGCGACTCGAGCGATGCCGCATCGCCAACTAGGCCGGCCTGAACGTACCACTCCAGGCCAAAAGAATGCGCATACGCTCCGGCGGGAAAAAGGCCGTCGCTGAATTGCAGAAGCGTAGTCCACTCACTCATGCTCATGGCGATGCGCATGACCGACAGGCTGAAAGACCGCGCTCGCCCGCTGCCATGAAGCGCCAAGACGGTTGAGCAATTGCACCATCGCAGGATCGTCGGGGACGAGCAGCCTTTCTCCATCGATGGCGAGAGGAAAATGGCGGTTCCCCACTTCAAAGGCAATGCGCACCGCGTCCCGGTAATCGCCGGGAGAAACAGCAAGAACCTGCTCGGCAGCAGCCTGCACCTTCAGGTACCAGTCTTCTTCCACCCACAAGATCTCATCCGGCTCGAGAACCGTCCCGGTGGGAAGCGCCAAAGCCACTTCGCGGCCCTGGGCGGAAACGAAACGCCCGCGCACCCATCTGCGCTGTTCAGAAGTGAGCACCAGGTTGTCGCATTGGCGCCGGAGCAAATCGGGCACAGGAGCGTGGCCGATTAAACAGTCGATCAGAAGCATGTCGCACCTTTCGCTTTGTCAAAATAGGAAGTACCGCTGCGCCATGGGCAGCACGGAGACCGGATCGCAGGTGAGCAACACGCCATCCGCGCGCACCTGGTAGGTTTCCGGATCGACATCGACGCGCGGCAGGGCGTCGTTATTGATCATGTCGCGCTTGGTGAGATTGCGGCAGCGGCGAACGGCCGCAATTTGTTTTTTGAGACCCAGGCTGGCAGGAACTCCCGCGTTCATTGCCGCCTGGGAGATGAAGGTCAGATTAGTGGCGTGCAGGGCGCCGGCAAAGGCGCCGAACATGGGCCGGTAGAGCACCGGTTGCGGCGTGGGGATGGATGCGTTGGCATCTCCCATCACCGACCAGGCGATGAGACCTCCTTTGACCACCGTCTCCGGCTTGACGCCAAAAAACGCCGGGGTCCACACCACCAGATCGGCCAGCTTGCCGGCTTCAATCGAACCGACCTCATGCGCGATGCCGTGCGCGATGGCCGGGTTGATGGTGTACTTGGCGACGTAGCGCCGCACGCGCAGATTATCGCTGCCCGCTTTCTCTCCGGCGAGCGATCCCCTTTGCCGCTTCATCTTGTCGGCTGCTTGCCAGGTGCGCAGAACCACCTCGCCGATGCGGCCCATGGCCTGCGCATCGGAAGACATCATGCTGATGGCTCCCAGGTCGTGCAGCACATCTTCGGCTGCAATGGTTTCGGCCCGGATGCGCGACTCGGCGAAGGCCAGATCCTCGGGAATGGCGGGGTTAAGGTGATGGCAAACCATCAACATGTCCAGATGCTCATCCAGAGTATTGACCGTGAATGGCATGGTCGGATTGGTGGAGGAAGGCAGGCAATTGGGCTCGCCGCACACTTTGATGATGTCGGGCGCGTGCCCACCCCCGGCGCCTTCGGTGTGATACGTGTGAATGGTTCGTCCCTTGAATGCCTGGATGGAGTCCTGGATAAACCCCGCTTCGTTCAGCGTGTCGGTGTGGATGGCGATCTGAACGTCGTACTCTTCGGCTACGGAAAGCGCGCAGTCGATGGCCGCCGGAGTGCTACCCCAATCCTCGTGGAGTTTGAGACCGATAGCGCCTCGCTCGATCTGCTCCCGCAGCGG
>JASIJX010000044.1 GCA_030049955.1 Acidobacteriaceae bacterium | reverse complement strand
CCCAGCGGCATTGCCGTGCGCTCCATTCTGGAGTGGGTGCGCAGCTATTAGTTGAATAAGTCGAGTAGTTAAATAAGTCGAGGACGATTAGTGGATCGTCCTCGACTTATTCTGCATGTAATCCATCAATAGATACTGGCCGAGCGTGTGCGGCGTGGTGAAGTACGCTTTGCCGCGGCACATGGCCGTCACCTTCTGCACAAACTGGATCAGGTCATAGTCCGAAGCCAGCATAAAGGTGTTGATCATCACGTTCGCCCGCTTGCACCGCGAGACTTCTTCAAGCGTCTCGCTCACCACCAGCGGATCGAGGCCGTAGGGGTTTTTGTAGATCCGTCCGTCGGGCAGCGTAAGCGCCGAGGGCTTGCCGTCGGTAATCATCACGATCTGCTTCATGTCTTTGCGCTGCCGTTCGAGCACGCGCTGCGCCACGCGCAGGCCCTCGCGCGTATTGGTGTGCCAGGGGCCAACCTTAACGCGCGCCAGGTGCGAAACCGGCATCTCCTCGGCGGTGTCGTGAAACAGCACCAGTGAGAGCGAGTCCCCTGGATATTGCGTGCGAATCAAATGCGACAGCGCCATAGCCACGCGCTTGGCCGGCGTAAAGCGGTCTTCTCCGTAAAGAATCATCGAATGCGAGCAATCGAGCATCACCACCGTGGCGCAGGAGCTTTGATACTCGCACTGATGAACGTGCAGGTCCTCGTATTCGAGATTCAATGGCAGGCCAATGCCCTCGCGCGCGATGGCCGAGCTGAGCGTCGTGGTCGTGTCCAGATTCAGCATGTCGCCGAACTGGTACCTCTGCGATGCCCCGCTGGTTTCAATGCCCGTCGCCCAGTGCCGTGTGTCGTGCCGGCCAAAACTTGACTTGCCCATGGAACCAAGCAGGTCGCGCAACGTTTTGAAGCCGAGAAAATCGAGGCTCTTGTCCGTCACCTCAAACCGCACTTCGCCAGGCTCGCCCATCTGCCCGCCGGGCTGCGTGGCGCGCGCAGGGTCCTGCCACCGGTCTGAGGACGAGATGTAGTCTGCCTGTTCCAGCCGCTCAATGAGCTTTTCGATCAGCTCATCCATCTTGCCCTCGGCCTTCACCTGCTCAAGCTGCTGGCGCAAATCTTCGTCGAAGAACTCCCCGTTTTCGAGAGCGCGGCGCAGCGCTTCGCGCAAGTCGTCGAGCGTGCGATCGAGGTCCTGGAAACGCATGTAGGGATCGTGATAGCCGGAGTCGAGCAAGTAGTCGGACAAGGCTTGCAACAAGCTCTCGAGATCCATCTCCGATGCCAGATCGCCCGTGTATTTTGTGTAGCGAACGCGCTTCATAATGCCCTTTACAGCTCGCAGCGAACAGCAGACAGCCAACAGATTACTCAGCGTGCAGCTCTATGCAGTTTGCTGTTAACTGCCCGCTGTTAGCTGTTAGCTGTCTTAATTCAGCCCGCCGCGGCGCGTTCCTCGCCGCGACCGCTGCCAATCCTCGTACTCCACCTCAAGGTCCTGCCGTTCCTTGCGGCCTGACGTCTCAGGCGCGCTAAAACCGCGGTCTTCGTTGCGGCTCAGCTTGCGGTGCGCCACCAAACCCTCCAGCAGAAACTCCGCTGCCGCAACCACCTTCGCCGCCGGGTCGGAGCTTTTCACTCCCACGGGCGCGAGCTTTTCAAGCAGCCCCTGAATCTCGCGCAGTTCCTTCACTGCTTCCGCTGCCGGCTGATGGTCTTCGAGCTTCACCGTTCCGCCCAGGTTGAACCAAAGCTCCACCTGTTGCATGTCTTCCTCGGCAAAATAGCGGTCGTAGATTTTGCCCACGGCGGTATGGATCAGGTCGCGCACCACCGTGTCGGCGCCGCGCATCTCGCCTTCGTACTCGAGCTCGAGCTTGCCGGTAATACCGGGCATGGCCGCGTAAATGTCGCCCACCCGCGGCAGCACCATGCCGTCGCCGTTCACCAGCGCGCGCCGCTCTGCGTTTGAAACCACCAGCTCCAGCGTGGAAATCGGCAGCCGCTGGCTCACGCCGCTGCGCTTGTCCACTTTCTTGTCTTCGCGGGCGCAGAATGCCACCTGCTCCACGATCTCGCGCACGTACTGCGGAATCTCGACCGCCTGCTCGTTACGCGTGGCCCACGCTTCCTGCGTAGTGATGGCGATGCCCTCCTCAATCGTCTCGGGATAGTGCGTGCGAATCTCCGAGCCGAGGCGGTCCTTGAGCGGAGTGATGATCTTGCCCCGTGCCGTATAGTCCTCGGGATTCGCACTGAAGACCAGGGCCACGTCCAGCGCAAGGCGCACCGGGTAGCCTTTGATCTGTACATCGCCCTCCTGCATGATGTTGAACAGCGCCACCTGGATTTTGCCGGCAAGGTCAGGCAGCTCGTTGATGGCAAAGATGCCCCGGTTGGCGCGCGGCAGCAGGCCATAGTGCATGGTCAGCTCGCTCGAAAGATCTTCGCCGCCACGCGCGGCCTTGATGGGATCGAGATCGCCCACCAGGTCGGCAATCGTCACGTCCGGTGTGGCCAGCTTCTCCACGTAGCGGTCGTCGCGGCCTATCCAGGCAATTCGCGTCGCATCGCCGCACTTGGCCGTCATATCGCGGCAGCGTTTGCATAGCGGCCGGTAGGGGTTGTCGCGAATCTCGCAGCCGGCGATGTACGGCATCTGCTCGTCCAGCAGCCCCGTGAGCGCGCGCAGA
This sequence comes from Acidobacteriaceae bacterium, assembly GCA_030049955.1. Next base: position 2,132 of record JASIJX010000044.1, on the reverse strand, counting down.
ATGCGGCTCTTCGCTTGGCCGCGCAGCCCCAGCAGGATAAAGTTTTGCCGCGACAGGACGGCGTTCACAATCTGCGGCACAACCGTATCTTCGTAGCCGATGATGCCGGGAAAAACGGCCTCGCTATGTTCCCACCCCGCGGACGAAGACCTGTCCGCGGGGGCCCCGGTCTTCAGCCGCGCATTTTCGAGCCGTGCAATCAGGTTGGCCCGCATCTCGTCTTTCACCGTGCGGGACTTCAGGCGCGCTTCAGAATGCTTACTGGTCGCGCGCAGTTCCCCAATGGTTTGAGGTAACGGAGTAGCTGCGGGCATCAGGTGGCTCCTGCCGGGCAATACCGGCAATCAATTCAACCAAGGAGAGACTCTCCTGCCGGAATCGTGCCGTTAAAATCTTGCGATTCCAATCCGGCGTCCGGCTGGCGCCGGATTGCTGTTTATTCGGATTCTGCCACTTTTCAGATTTTTCGGATACCTCGGCCGCGGATGCCGATGCCGCCGCTCGGGTCCCATGCCTATTCAGACGCGCAATCCTGAGAAACCGTACATCGCCGGTTTTCTATTGCAATATATGCTTCCGGCTATGGACGACCCGTGCAGCCGTAATCCACGGTTCTCCCGCGTGGCCCATCGGGCAACCTCGCCCAATCCTCCGGTGGAAGAAAGCATACTACGACGTTCGATCGGGCGATAGCACCCAGGAAGTTGAACTTTTTCGCCGCGAGTAGAGCGCTGGCGGACAACCCCGTCTGAAACCGCGTAAGTACTTGTCGGGTCATTCCTGTACAGACATCCAGCCGCAATCCGCGCCCCAGAACATAGCCCGGTTTCTGCATCTCAAGTTCGGGGAACTGCGGACGCAGATTCGACCGGCAGTTTCCAACTTTGCTGCCGTTGTACATGGACGTGCGTGATACATGGACGTGATTGATATTTGCTCCCTTGCGATGATTCCCCGGCTTGAGATTCGCCATCGCCGACCCCTGCCGCATCGAACCGTCGCCACTCGCACCGCATGGCTCGCGGTTCTGGCTTTCGCGCTCATTGCAAGCACCGGTTGCGGCCGGCACGCGCAGTCGCAGGGTTCGGCTGATCCGCAGCCGCAAATCAAGCCTGCTCCACCCACGCCCATCGCCGTGAAGAAGGTCGAGCTTGGCCAGGGCAACCCATGGAATCCGGCCTGGGACGTGATGATCGAGAAGGCGTTGCCTCGCGATCTGCTGTCGAACGTCCGCGCGCGGGCCGTGGCGCCGCTATGCCCCCGCTTCCACCATATGACTCTGGCCAACAAGCGCGCCTTCTGGGCTTATTTCTTCCAGGCGCTCGCCGGCGCGGAGGCTGGCCTCCAACCAACGGCCGACGTGCGCCACGCCGATCCCGCCGTCGCCGTCGTCGACTCCGTTACGCACCGCACCGTGCGCCAGGAGGGCCTGCTGCAACTCACCTACATGGACAGCCAGCGCTACGGTTGCGACTTCGACTGGGAAAGAGATAAAGACCTTCCCGAGCATGATCCCGCCAAGACCATCCTGCAGCCGCGGAACAACTTGCTCTGCGGAATCAAGATCCTCGATGACCAGCTCATCGCGCAAAAGAAGCCGCTGCTCACCGAGTCCAGCTATTGGGTGACGCTGCGGCCTAGCCATCCGAGCTTTGAAGTGTTTTGGAAACAGATGGCGAACGTTCCTGAGGCATGCGGCCCGAAGATGCGGCGGCCCATCCCGGAAAAGCGTGGGCCGAAAGAGCCCGCCGAGACAGCGGGGCCCTCGGAAGCCACCGAGCAAGCAGCAGGACGCTGAATCTTGACACGGCGCGCACGACAAACAAAATAGAAAGAGGCAGAATACTCACGCCTCGCCAATCGCGGGGCTCGACTTCGGGGCTCAAGCGTATCCGCACTTTGCCGAATTCCATGCCAAGCGCTCGAAAGCTCTTCATCAATACGCTGTGGCTTGCAGCAACAGCTTCGTCTGCTGCGCAGGCTGCCTATCCCCGCGTCGCCTATCCCGGCTTCGACCGCAACGTTTATCCCGGCGACGCGGCGCTGCCTGCTCTGCGCCGCAACTTTCGCTTTACCAGCTACTGGCTCAATAATCCTCCCGGCGAGAGCAAAAACACATGGACGGGCAAGCG
>JASIJX010000388.1 GCA_030049955.1 Acidobacteriaceae bacterium | reverse complement strand
AATATGTCACGTCATAGTATCGGGCGGTTGGCCATTTTTATTGTCATCGCGGTGTTTGGCCATGTCGCCATGCTTTTCGCTGAAGACGCTCAGCCCTTGATTAAGGTGAATATTGAAGCGCGAGATGGAAGCTACAGTATCAGGAACATTGATTCGATCGCTCCGGTTTTGCAGGCAGGTATAGCAGTCCATCTGGATGATCGTTGGCTAAGATCATCGGACTATCCGAGACATTCGGTAAAACTTTCGATCGTACAGGGCCTCTTAGGAGACGCACAGGAATGGACGGTACTTTTCAGTGGTTTACCCCATCAGCCAGATCTCTCCTATCGTCTGCGCGCTTACCTGACTAAGCCATTCGCCGAGCTTCAGGTATTCGTAGAAAATTCGACAGCTGCTCCCATCCGAGTCACAACAATTCGTCCGATCGATGCTTCAGGAGAATCAACCATCGATTTAGGCGGCCCGGTTCGGCAAGATCGCTTTCTCTCCGACAGTTTCAGCGAAAACATACCTGACATACAGATTCTAGGGCCTGGAACAACGAACCACGTCTTTCGGGGCGTGGGTAGCCAGCTGGTTTACAATCAACAAACCCACCAAAGCTTTTTTGTCGGTGCCCTCACGTCGGATCGTTTCTTAACGATACTGCGACTGCACATATGCGCAAACGACAAGGAAGCAAAGATATCGAAGTACGAGGTTGATTCAACAGGCACCACGGAATTAGTAAACAATTTTGCCAACGTCCCGCCGAGTCAGCAAACGCCGCTAGTGCTGCCGATCGGTCCAGGAAAGGAACTGGCCTCGGAAAAGCTTCTTCTTGGCACAGGTGAAGACTATCATCGCCAGCTAGAGACATATGGCTCGCTTATCCGGCAACTTCATCATGCGCGCGTTCGAGCTGCCTCGCCGATGGGTTGGTGGAGTTGGACCGCTTATTATTACGGTTTGACTGAAGGCGCAGCATTGACAAATGCACAATGGCTTTCCGAGAACTTAAAGACTTTAGGGTTCGATTTTTTTCACATTGACGAAGGATATCAATATGCTCGCGGTGAATACATAACCCCTAATGCAACGCTGTTTCCCCATGGTCTTGCCGATTTGGAACGAAAGATAATTCACTTAGGTCTAATCCCGGGAATCTGGACTGCCCCATTTCAAGTTTCTGAGCGATCCTGGGTCTACGACAAACACCGAGATTGGCTGGTTCATGATGCTAAAGGAGAACCAATTTCGATTGGTTCCATGAGCCCAGGCGGGGAGCGTCTATTTGTCCTAGATTGCACCAATCCGGGAGCTCAAGGTTACCTATGGAAAACGTATGACACCCTCGTTCGTGTCTGGGGAATTCATTATATCAAACTCGATTTTATGGATGGCACAGCGATAGAGGGCCATTATTATCGTCCGAACACAACCGCCATGGAAGCCCAAAGAATTGGGCTGGGCATCATCCGGAAAGCTGTTGGCGATGAAACGCTGCTAGATAAAGATGGTAGCGTAATGCTGAATCCAGTGGGATATGTCGATTTTGGACGCATCTCCGAAGACACGGCGCATATTTATAGCGTTATTAAAGCCGGCGCTTCCGGCATAGCCGCGCGCTATTACATGAATCGGAATTTCTTTGTGAACGATCCTGATGCATTCAATGTATCCACGCAGACAAAGATCTTTGACGATCATGGGAGGATTAACCGACAGCCACTTACTCTGGATGAAGCAGAAATGTCGATAGCACTTGCTGCAGTAGCCGGAGGAATGTTTGAAATCGGAGATGATTTACCTAGGCTATCGTCAGATCCAACGCGCTTGGGATTAGTTGAGAACAAAGATCTTATTGATATGGTTCGTTTAGGAAAAGCCGCCACTCCGCTTGATCTGATGACATTTCTACCTGATGACGAACAGCCAAGTATTTTCTATCTTAAAGAGAGTCCCCGGCAGAGTATTCTTACGGTATTTAATTGGTCTGATAACCCACGAAGCCACACAATTGATCTTTCGGCATTAGGCCTTGATCGAAGCGGGCGTTATATCATTACAAGTGTTTTTGCCAACAACACGCATATTTTTGAAAAGGGCGGCTGTTTGATCCTGAAGCAACCTCCACATTCAGTTCGAATGCTGAAAATAGTTGACGACAGCATTGTTGCGGAGGCTCCCAGAATCAAGTTGAATCACCCGCAGGTGTCGAACAGTGGCGACACAGTAGTGTTCGAAGCTACTACAGAGACCCCCACAGTTCCGGTTTTATCTTACCATTGGGACTTTGGGGACGGCGTGTCTCTGGCGGGTGCACGTGTCAGCCATACGTACACTGAACCAGGTAGTTACTCGGTAGGACTTACAGCTGTTGGTCTAGATGGCCTTAGCGCAGAAGATAAATTTCACATAACTGTGACCGGCTCTATGTCTACTGCCTTTAGGCCCGCCGAAAGCCGACGGTACTACAATCCGTCAACGGATCCACCTCAACAATGAGAATCGCACGAGCACTCAAAATTCCAGTCCAGCAGTGATTGTGCCAGTTATCGATAGACATTTGTGCCTTCTCTCGTTACGCCTCATCAGGTAAAAGTTAAAGAGCTGAGTCATGAGGCTTTAAAGAAGGCGCAATAATCTCCTTAGCTTCAACCAGCTCAATGAGATCCTAGAATCCCAGGAAACCACTTAACGGCATTGTCGTGATAGAGCTTACGCAAGATCGATTGAGGGAGTGCAAGGCCCTGCACATTGTGCCCATTGAAAGCTACTGTATCGCTGGTGGCGAGAGCGCGCCAGTCACGCGCGTAGCCGTTTTCCCAACCTGCCGCACTCTTCTGAAGGTCGGGGGGCGGGAAGGGGAAAAGCGAGTCATCCGTACCATAAATTAACCGATCCTGGTACCTGGTGATGAAAGCGATGGCTTCGGCGCGAGGCAATGCCATCAGGTGGGGCATCCGAGCCGCCATGTCCACGGCAAAATTTGGATAGCGATCGAGATGTTCGGCCAGTTGAGGAAAATTGTTTTCCATGCTGCCGAAATGCGCTCCGATAACGCGCAGGGTTGGGTTCTCCTCAAGAATATGATCGCGCGCGCGAAGAATCTGCTCTTTTGACGGCGCGTAAGGCTTGTTGTACATGTACCACTGAGGATTCTTTAAATAGTATCCGTAGTCTGGCGAGGCAGGGTTGAGCGGCTGCCACGCCTGGTTCGGGTCCGCAAGGTGTGCGATGAGGGTCTTGTTGTGCGCGGCGATATCACGATAAATCGGCTTGAAGACGGGGTTGTCCGGCATAACATAATGGTCCTTTGCGTCCAGGATTCCCATCCCGATGTTTTTCCATATCTTGACCGCGACGGCGCCACGATCAAAATCCTGATTGAGCTGCCTGATCACGGTCTCGTCGAAATCGGGCTGGCCAAATTTAAAGGCGTTGAAAGACGTGCAGACCACTGCATGGCCGTCACTGCCGCGCACTACATCCCATACCGCCTTTCTCTGCGCGGATTCGTCCGAGAGCACCGAGCCAATGGCCGTGTTGGAGGGGTCGATGACAATGATGTCCACAACGTGCAAATGGAGCTTGAGGAACATTGCGAGAAAGGTGGGATTGCTGTCGTAATCATGCACATGGGTATCAATGGGCTCGAGCGCAGTGAATTCCTGCAGCTCGTGAGGAGAGAATGGACCGTTGACCGGTGTTCCTGAAGGCGAGGTGGTAGGAGACGATGCTGCCGCTACTAACCTTTTGCCCCATGCTCCAATAGCAAATAGCAGTGAAAGTAGACTGACAAGCTTTAAAAGAGAATGGATATGTTTCTTCATATTTCCTCTCGTTGCAATTGATCCGCCCGATTTTTTGTTCCATTGAGATTGTTAGTCTAGCGCCGCTGTGAGGGGACCAGGTTTTTTGTACCAAGCGCAATGTTTCTTTCCGCCGACCGGTCGCTCCAATGATAAAGACGCCACCGAGCGCCAATAGAACACCAATACACATGGAGAATCCGAACGGCTCCATCAGGCGCCCGGGCGTCAACAGAACCAGTGGAAGTAGTGCACCAAGAGATGCGCTTAATCCGCAGACAATCGAAAAACTGATAGACATTCCTGCCAAGGAAACAGCGAATCCGAACAGAACGTTAGCTAGCCCCCAGGCGCAACCAAGCAGAGCCGCAGCAATAATGCTCTCGGCTGAACTTAATCGGTAAACAGAAATCAGATTCGGCACGCTGATACCAGCCACGAAGACGGGAATGATCAGCAGACCGACGACACTGTAAACGATCCATAGGTTCTCCCAACGCCACCCTGCACTTAACTTCATTGGGAAGACGAAGCCACCCTGCATAATGGCTCCAAGAATTGTCAGCGAAAGGCCCGCCAGGATGGGATTACCGAACAATTTGGCCTTCTTATCGAGCACATCGAGTATTTTTCTCTGGATATTATAACACAGCAGTAATGAAATATTTTATAAAATTTAATTGACATATTCACAATCTTCTTCTATTATTTCACAACTGTAAGCTCTCCTCTGATCGGGCCTGGGCTTTACTTTGGCCAGCCGGGGTGGGCTGTTCTGCGGTGGCACCCACTCGTTTCAATCCCTCGCCCTTCGCCGAACTCAATTGCGGAACGAGGCAAATTCAAAAACGGAGGACTCACTGTGAAACCACTAGGGCAAATTCTCCTTACTGTTGCTGCTGCTCTAGCTATGAACTGCGTGATCGCTTGCGCACAAAGCAACGTAACCACGACCGGCACGCTAACGGCCGGGTACCCAATCTTCGGCGATGGTTCTGCCACTGTAGTCGCTGACCCTGTGACGGTGGATGCGACTCTTCAGTCTGGTTCCGACATGTGCGCGAAGATTAACAACTCCTGGACAGTGTTGAGCGGTATAAATTCTCTCGGAGGCATTGTCGATGCGCGCGGGTTTGCTGGAACCCAAAGTTGCGCGGGGTCGATGTGGTCTAACGTTCCTTCTAACTTTGCTGCGACCCTGCTGACGGGCGCTGTCAACATTGTCACTAGCGTGACGCAGGTGCGGCCGAGCAACACTTCGTGGTACTCCTACGGACATGCGACGACGACCCCGTACAACAATATGGGAACTTCGATGCAACCGTCGAGCAGTTTTACCGGCACAGTAATTGAGCAATGGGGTTCGTCAGCGGCTGTAGACAACATCCAGGACCATAACATCCGCATCAGTTGTCTTGAACCCGGTGGAAGTGGAACGCCAATATCCGGCGGCATTGGCATTCAGAACAAGTGGGCTCAAGAGGGCAGCCTACTGGACAATGTAGCCATTGATGGGTGCAACGGCGAAGGCCTGGATATTGAGACCTCTTATGCGCAAAACAGCGGACCTTATAACGTTCAAGTTGCAGAGGATGGCGTCACCAGTTCTTCGGCCGTGGCCATCAGGGTTGGTAATGCGTCAGGTTCGGTTTTATATCCACTACGTGGTATTTCTGGAACAATTAATGGCTCCGGCTCCACGACCGCATTAAGTACTGGCATTGCCATCGATTTTGCAAGCGCGATCAACTTGACCGACGTTCACTGCGAGGAGTATGTCACATGCGTAGAAATAGGAGCTAATCACATAACTCACAGTGTGCATATTACGAATCTACAATGCAGCTCGACCACCACTTATCCGATGACCACGTGCGTCGATATTAGTAATGCCGAGGGAACTAACGAAGGCGTCGTTGCAGAAAACATTTTTGCTGCGTCGGGGCAAAATGTTACTAATGTCTTGGTGGACAATGATACGAACGGATGTTCGATTCCAGTCGCCACAGATCAAGTAGTCTCGCTCTATGTTCGTGGCGGAGGAAACTCTGTGTTCGCCCCCGGGAACACCTCGTGCACGGATTACGTAACCACTCCCTTTGGAACGCCGTAGCCGACGTAGGTCAACGGTCCAGAGTTTGTAGTGAAGAAGCTGCGCAAGTATTCCTCTAACCGGACTTTCTTCAAACCGCTCTGACCCGCCAAATAGGTGTCCACCTTAAACGAAGCGGACACCTATTTGGTCACAATCCGGGTCAAGACGAAAGCTTCGAAGGCTTAGAAACCTAGTGCAAGTGTGAGTCACGTTCGTGCGGCCGCACGAAGTGAATGCGAACCAGGCACTCAACTGGCCGGTGAACTTTGAGTGTGGCGAACCAAGCTGCTGATCTCGAGCGAAGTCGCCGCGGTGTGAAGCGTGCGTACATTGGCATGTATAGCAGCAGGAACGGAAGAAAGTGTATGGCATCAGCCGATTTCGATTGATTTGATTGCGAGATACCAAGACAATCCCATGCGTAGAATGACTTGTTTCAGATTTGTCATAGCCCTGCCGGTGCTCCTGCTGGTTGCTGGAATTCTTCGGGCGCAGAATAACCCAGCGTCCTCGATCCACTGGGTGCTGAGCAATAGACTAGTGAGCCGCGAACTGGCCTTTGACGCGCGCGACGGGCTGGTGACGAAGAGCTGGAAGAACCTGACGGACGGCCGCGAGTTCATCGATCCTGAGCAGGAGACATTGGACGGCTACTGCCGCGAGTTCCGCTTTAATCTGAACGATCGTGCGTACACCGGCGTGCCTGCGCAATTCACGCTCACGCAAGCGGAGGAGAGTACCGATTCGGCAGGCGCCCAGCACCTGAACTTGACTCTGAAGTCGCGTGATCGGGCTGTCGCCGTGACCGTGCATTACATCCTTCCCGCCGGAGCGACAGGAATCCGCCAGTATCTTTCGATCAGCAACACTACCGCACAGCCGCTCACGCTCAGCCATCTCTCCATCGCCTGCGAACCGATTGCGCCGGCGCAGCCCGACGATCTGCTCGCTTTTGGCGGCTACGGCGAGCAACCACGCGAGATTTTCTTTACCGGTCGAGTGGATGACGTGGCGATTTTGCTAGAGAGTGCCACGACCGGAGATGGCGTTGCGGTGTTGAGCGAAGTGCCCGGCGTGCTGCGACGTACGGAAGTGGGCGTGATCGGCAAGTGGCATCAGTGGGAACCGGGCGTGGATGCCATGTACGATACAGACCTATTCCCGTTCGAGCGCACGCTGGCTCCAGGAGAAACCTTCACTACCGCTGCAGTTTCGTTTGTGCTTTACCATCGCGGAACGGCCCAGGATCCGCACTGGCTGATTCCGTCCTATGTGGAAGTGAACATCGCGCGGAAGCAGCCGCGGCCGCTATGGACGTACAACAACTGGGAGCCGTTCGAGACCAAGATCGGCGCGACGCAGCTTGAGGATGTGGAGCGTGCAGCGGCCCACGCCGGATTCGGACTCTTCGTAATCGACGACGGATGGGAGAAGATGCGCGCAGACAATGCTGTCGACGCGACGCTGTTTCCTGACGGCCTTACGCCTCTCAAGAAGCTGGCGGAACAAACGGGGATGCAGTTCGGACTGTGGTCGCCGATGGCTGTCGCTGATCCCCATGCGCCAGTTGTGGCCGCGCATCCGGATTGGGTGTGCCATGACCAAAATGGCAAGGTGCGCTCGATGGCGGGATCGGTGCAGATGAATCTTGCGTCGCCGTTTCGCGACAACGCGCTGGAGCGGTTATCGGCACTTGTGCGGCAATATGACCTGCGCTACATCAAACTCGACCTGACCACCGCGTTCAATGCGTACGGCGAGCAGCCCGGCTGCTATGGGCCTGGCGGCGAACATAGCGCAACCCGTGCCGATCACGAGGTTATCGGGCGCGATTATGAGGCGCTGGCATATATAGCGGATGGATTGCGGCAGCGTTTTCCTGGGCTGTTGATCGACTACAGCTTCGAGATGTGGGGCGCCAAACACCTTATCGACTACGGGCTGTTGCGCGATGCCGACCTCGATTGGATGAGCAACGTTGCAGATCGCGTCGCGACGGATGCGGGCCCACGCGCTGCGCGCATGCTGCTCTACCAGCGCGGTATGGCGATTCCGACGGAAACAATGCTGGTGGGGAATCTGCAGGGCGAAACGGGCTCGTGGCGAGTGCGCGCCGCCACTGAGTTGGGCTCGTGGCCGCTGCTGCTCGGGGATTTTAGGAAGGTGTCCCCACAAGACCGTGCAGACTATGCCAACTGGATTGCTCGCTATCGCACATTGCGCAGCTTGGTGCCGTTGAATCAGTCGTTCTTTCCGCTTGGCGCGTGGCGACAGCCGCGCAGCAATCGATGGGATGGATTTGCGCGGCTTTCGCACAACGGCGAGGGACTGATTGTGCTCTTCCGCAATGATGCTCCCGACGTCACGGCGCATGTGAAGATCCCAGGATTTCCGGAGGGCACTATTACTGCGCGTGTGTGGGAATCAACGCAGACGTTTTCTTGGACCGCCGAACAACTGCGCCGCGGAGTAGATATTCCTTTATCCGGCGTGGACGCTCAAGTGATCGAGTTGCGTAAGTAGCGATGGCCGGTTTGCGAGCTGGCGCGTCGGCGCCAAAAGCACGCAACGCTCGGCATCCGTAATATGGGAGCCTGCACAAATTCTGAACATACCGGAACAATGTAGCTTGGGGCCTAGGCACGACGAAAATCTTGTATTCCGATGCCTATTTTGGACGATCCCACGTCATTCGGAGGAAATGGCCAAGAATTTTTGTGCAGAGATAAATGGCCGACAGATTGATTTGAATGCAGAATGACAATCTGTGGCAATCATGCTTGGCGAGGAAGAAAGTGAACCGCAGAATGGCCATTCGATTGAAAGATATTGCTAAGGATCTGAGCCTGTCCCCGACCACAGTATCCAAGGTGCTGCGCGATCATCCTGACGTCGCGGACGAGACGCGCAAGCGCGTCCTGAAGCGGATGAAAGAGCTGAACTATCAGCCCAATCTCGCTGCGCGTTCTCTGGTCACCGGCCAAAGTTGGACAATTGGCCTCGTTGTGCCGGACCTATTGCATCCCTTCTTTGCCGGGATTGCCAAGGAAATTTCCACCGAAGTGCGTAAGAAAGGCTATAGCCTTTTTATTTCCTCCTCCGACGAGGACGCTTCGTTGGAGCAGCAGGAAATCGCCCACATGGTTGCACGTCGTGTCGATGTCCTGGTGATCGCGTCGACCCAATTGACAACGGAAAGTTTCGGGCGCATCGAGGAACAGAAGATCCCCTACATTCTCATTGACCGCCAGTTTCCAGGCTCTATTGCAGATTTCGTGGGCGTTGACGATTACGCAGTTGGATTTCTCGCAACCTCGCATTTGATTGAGCAGGGCTGTCGGCGGATTGCCCACTTGCGTGGACCTGGGATAAGTACCGCTGTTCACCGGCTCGCAGGGTATCGTCAGGCGCTCGCTTCCTGCCAGATGGAGCTGCTTCCCGGACAGATTCTTCCGATCGGAACCTCAGGTGACCATTGCGGAGATTTTGGCAGTTACGAAGCGACGATGAAATTGCTTGCGCAAAATCCCCGCCCTGATGGCATCTTCTGCTTCAACGACGCGGCAGCATTGGGAGCAATGCGCGCGATTCTCGATTCCGGACTGCGTATCCCCGAAGATCTGGCCGTCGTGGGTTGTGGAAACCTTCCCTATTCAGATTTTCTTCGTGTGCCTCTGAGTTCTGTGGATCAGAGAAGCAAAACGATCGGCAAGACGGTGACGAGCCTCGCATTGAAGCTAGCTTGCGCCAAGAAACGGCGGCGACCAGCGATCGAAATTATTCGGCCACATCTGATAGCGCGCGCATCTAGCCTTCGGAATCACGCCGGGGCTCGTCACCGTTATTCTGTACCGCGATCCGACAATGAGCATTCTCACGTTGGCTGCCCGTGTTGAGGGCCTGAATGATCTATTCCTCACAGCCATTTCCTTCCCGATCGTATCGAACTCAAAGAGCGCGCACTCTAGGCCGGCGCCGGCGATTCTGATCTGGTTCCTTTGACTGACTGCCAAATGACACAATTGGGTTTCAGGTCCAGAGCACTGTCGGAATCAGAAAAATCCCAGCGCGCCGATTCCTTGTAAGCGTCCGGCTCTCGCCGCGTGACATCATGATCGCAGTGGCGGACAGTGGCCTTGTGAGCGAGACTATTGAAGTTGGCCAGGCGGGCAGTCCAACGAAGCGGATTCACCGCAAGGCGGAAGAGAAGCGCGCATTGTAGAGGTGGAAATGAACAATAACCTTCTGTTGAGCCAGCGAGATTCTGCCTCAAAAGTGGCTGCAGGAGCGAGCCGCGAATGCCTCTGTACAAAGTGGGCGGTTTAGGATCTTGCGTTGGAGGCAATATGCGTTGTGGTGCAAACGGGAAGCTGCGGTTGGCAGGAGGTTTTTTCATGATTCGAGGCCTTTTTGTATTTTTGGCAGCTATGTTTCTGGCGGCTTCCACTCTGGCGCAGGGGGCGCACAGCGGCTTGACTGGCACGGTCAACGATTCTTCGCAGCGCGTGCTGCCGCAGACGCATGTCACGGCCGTTGAAAATGCGACCGGATTGAGCCGCGAGACGGTCTCGGACGCGAGCGGCAACTACAACATTCCCCAACTGCCGGTGGGCATTTATACCGTTACCTTCGAACATCAGGGCTTTCGCAGCCTCCAGTTCGTAGATGTGGAGCAGGTCATCGGCAGAACGCACACGCTGGATGCGACGCTCCAGGTTGCTGGCGGCGAAGACCGTGTTGAAGTTTCTTCTGCTTCGGCGCTGATGGACCACAACACCAGCGCTGTGACTGGCCTGATTGAGCGGACGCAGGCAAATGAATTGCCGCTCAATGGCCGCGACTGGTCGGCGCTGACGGCTTTTGTCCCCGGCGCCATCGACACCGGCGGCAGCAACCAGCGGTCGATTCGCTTTGCCGGGCGCGGCCTGGATGACAGCAACTTTACCTACGATGGCGTTGACGCCACCAATATTGTGAACCAGACACAACGCCAGTGGGTGCGCCTGGCCATTCCGCTGGACGCGATTGCGGAATTCCGGGTCGACTCGCTGATGGCAACCGCCGAAGAAGGCGCGACCGGCGGGGCTCAACTGGACGTTAGCTCGCCTTCAGGCACAAATCGCTTTCACGGACGGCTCTTCGAGTACATGCGCAACAATATCTTCGACGCGCCCCTGCCGGAATGGGCCTCGAACGGTGAAGCGCAGCAACCGCTTCGCCTGAATCAGTTCGGCGGGTCGGCGGGCGGCCCCATCGTGCGCGACAAGACTTTTTTCTTCGTCGCCACAGAAGCCTACCGGCAGAACTGGGGCTACCCGGTGAGCGGCGACGTGCCCAGCGCTTCACTCAAAGCATCGGTTCCCAGCACCTCGCCCGTGTTTGCCATCGTCAACGGCTTCCCTGGCGCCGGTCCAAAAAGAATTCTGACGCCCTGGACGCCGGCAACAGATCCGGGTGACCCGCACTACATGGACTATGATCTGCTGACCTGCGCATGCACGCAGGTGGTCAACGAGGGCTCGGCAATGCTGCGGCTCGACCAGCACTTTACAGCCAAGACCACGGGCTTTATGCGTTTCAACTATGACCGGTCGGCCGACACACAGCCGCTTTCGGCTTCTGCAACGGATCTGCAGCAGAAGGTTTCCGCGCCGGTGAATGGGGCGCTGGAGTTGCTGCACGTCTTTAATAGCAGCCTCGTAAATGAGGTCGAGGCAGGTTTCAATCGCTCCACCGACAACCAATACAACTCGAGCGACTCCGGCATTATCTATCAGATTGCGATTTCGACTGGTCCTGGACCGGGATTTGTGACGGAGAACTACAACTACGCCAGCGTCTATGTGGGCAATTCGTTTTCGGGTCTCGACAACCTGACCTGGGCGCACGGACGGCATACCGTCAAAGCCGGAGTGGAGTTTCGATCCATTCAAATGAACCAGCATTACGGAGAACACGGAACGCTGACGTTTTCCACGGTGGAGAATCTTGCGAGTAATTCGATCAAGAAGGCCAAACTGACAGGCGCCCTGCCGGTGAACGATCTGCGCAAGAACGATTACTTCGCCTATGCGCAGGACGAATACAAATGGCGGCCGAATCTCGTCCTGAACCTGGGCGTCCGCTATTCCATCTTCGATCTCTTCCACGAAGCGCACGGAAAGGCCGACCCGTTCGACTTTGCAACTTGCGGGGCGCAGGGATTCTGCGGCGTGGGCGCCAGCTTTGGGCAGCAGAACTACGACGATATCGATCCTCGCATAGCCTTCGCCTGGACGCCGCGGAAGATCGGTGGCACGGTCCTCCGCGGCGGATTCGGCACGTACCACGAAGACGGTCAACTGGACGATCAGAATCTGCCCGCTAAAAACGAGGTGCCCTCTTATTCGGCGACCGGCACTTCGAGCTCGCCGCTCTCCTACTGCGCATTTCCGACATGCCCCACTGCTGTCCCGTTCGGTGCCGGAACGCTTTCTCCCAATGCCGAGCAGCGCAACCGCAAGGATACTTATGTGGAGCAGTGGAGCTTCTCGGCGCAGCGGGAGCTGCCGTCGAACTTCGTGGGCACGATCTCTTACCTGGGAAGCCACGGCGTGCATCTGCTGGAGACCAACGTTGTGAATCTGATCGATCCGGCGACGGGGGACGTGCAGTATGCGGCCTTTGCTCCGGCCATCGGCTGGCGCGGTTCGATCGGCATGAGCTCCTACAACGGTCTCTCCGTGGCATTGCGGCGTTCGTTCTCCCGCGGCCTGCTGGTGACGGCCAATTACATGTGGTCGCATGAGATCGACAACGGCTCCAACGGCAGCGGCGATGGGGATGAGATCTCGCCACAGAATCCGCTGTGCCTGGCCTGCGATCGCGCCAGCGGAACCTGGGATGCGCGCCATGTGATCAACGGCAATGCGGTGTATGAGCTTCCCTTTGGTGCGGGCAAGCCAATGCTGAACCAGCGCGGGATTGCAAGTGCGCTTGCGGGCAACTGGGAGCTGACCACCACGGCTCTGGCTCGCACCGGCTTCCCGGTGAATGTGCTGATGCCTTCGAGCTACATTGCGCCGGATGGAGCCACGGGAACGGAACGTCCCGATCTAATTCCGGGCGTCTCGGTGACGCCGCCCGGCGGCAGAACAGTGGCGGAATGGATCAATCCAGCGGCCTTTGCCACCCCCGCCGGAGAGTTCGGCACGGCTCCGCGCGACCTGGTTCGCGGACCGGGCACCTGGCAGATGGATCTGGGCACAAGCAAGGTGATTTCCTTGCCGGAGAAGGGTCAGCTCGAATTCCGCTCGGAGTTCTACAACATCTTCAATCACCCGCAGTTGGGCCAGCCGCAGTCCACGTTCAACCCGTCGGATGTCACTGGGTTCGGCAGCATCCTCACTACGGTCAACCTGAATGTTTCGCCGATTACTCCGGTAGGGTCGGGAACGCCACGCGAGATGCAGTTCGCGCTGCGGCTTGAATTTTAATATCGGTCAAGCGATTCGCGCGGCGACAGGGTTCGCCGCCTTTTAAGGAGTTAGCCGAAACGCCCATTCGAGAAGCTGACGATCTACCACTGAACTACTCCCGCCCTTTGCAGAGTCGCTTATGTGACTGATTGTGCTTGCTGGCCAATTCACTAGCCACGTTCCCACCATCAGGTGCAGTGCCTCAGGTTCCCTTTGATCCCGCAATCGCGGATTCCAAATGGCTGGTAAAACGGCTAGGGACGCCGTGCGAACGGCGCCTCAAGAAGTATCGCCCCGTACAACGGAAATTTGCAATTTTTCAGGGCGCCAGTGCAATGGGCGCCCAATCCGGAGCTCGTCAACGGAGGCTCGCTTGCGGGAAGCGGCATTTTCGCGGACCTTCTCCAAACGCTGCGCCACCGCTACAAAATGCTGCGAACGATTTAATTGCCGGCCGTGACTGTTTCCGGCGATGTCTGATGGCGAATCTGCCCCAAGTCACGCACCGCTCCGCGCGAGGCGCTTGTCGTCATCGCGGCATAAGCTTCGAGAGCCTTTGAGACAGCGCGTTGCCGCGCCATTGGCTTCCACGCCGACTCGCCTCTGGCCTCCATCTTTTCGCGCCGGCGAGCAAGCTCGCGGTCAGACAGATCGACCCGCAGCAACCGTCGTGGAATATCGATTTCAATGGTGTCGCCTTCTTCGACCAGCGCAAGCGCGCCGCCTTCGGCGGCCTCAGGCGAAATGTGGCCAATGCACAACCCTGAGCTGCCGCCTGAAAATCGTCCGTCGGT
>JASIJX010000043.1 GCA_030049955.1 Acidobacteriaceae bacterium | reverse complement strand
TCCAGCGGCCAAAACACCCGATCCGCTCAAATTGTGAGGTCTGCAGGTCAACATATTTTTGCGCATACGCCCGGCATGCATCCAATACTGCAGGAGCGGGCATCTCTAGTTTTTTGTGGCCGAGCTTCTCGTCCACTTTTATCTCAATCGGCAGGCCGTGACAGTCATAGCCGGGAACGTACGGAGCATCGAATCCGGCCATCGTCTTCGATTTGACAACGAAATCCTTCAGCCCCTTGTTCAGGGCGTGTCCAAGGTGGATGGGGCCGTTGGCGTAGGGAGGTCCGTCATGCAGCAGGAAAGGCGGACGTCCGTGGCTCGCCTTGCGGATCTCCTCGTACAGCCTGAACCCAGCCCAGCGGGCCAGACGATGCGGCTCATTCTGGGGCAGATTCGCCTTCATCGGGAAGGCGGTTTGGGGCAGCGTAAGAGTCGCCTTGAGTTCCGGCGCTGAAGACATCAATCACTCCGTAACGGGAAAGTGGTAGCAGGCCAGTCTGGCAGTTTCGCGACGCGTAGGGGATTTAGCCCGCACGAAAAAATCTCCAAAATCGGCAGGGCTTTCGCCCTTAGCAAATCGCAGTCAAACCGGCCCGCCACTGAAAAAATCGCTCATTTTCCAGTGTAACCGGTAGGCTGCAATTTTTTCGGTAACAACGACGTAGGAGCATCGTCTATTGTTTATGGGAGCACTCAAGAGGCCGGAATATGAGTCTCTGGAGACGGAGACTTCACCCAACGAGGCAGCCAGCACCGAGACAAATTCGGGCGCTGTCAAGCATAATGGGTCGATAAACCCCCATCAGACGGACCCGCAGGGTGTGCTCCCGTCCGATCGGGCAGAGGGTGCCGAGCCAGCAACAACTATGCCAAACGAAATTTTGACACAGGCAGATTCGCCATCCCAGGCTGCTTCCACTTACGCTGGGCACGAGCTCGACGCCTTTCTGGGCAAGGCGTTTGAAGAAAAGCCCATCTGGACCGGCCTCTGGGAGAGCATTCGGGATGTCTTTTTCCCGCCAAAGCTTCCACCCCTGGAGCTGACGTCGCAGCCCATCCCGGTCCCTGACCGGATGGCGGTCAAGCGAAACCCCTGGGCCATCGGCATCTCCACCTCCGTCAACGGTCTTATCCTGCTGGCGGTGCTCTACTTCGGCGTCAAAAAGTTCGTCCAGATCGTCAAGCCGCCGACGAACCTCACCAACATCGACATCAGCGACTACAAAGCGCCCAAGGCGGCGCAGTTGGCCGGCGGCGGCGGTGGCGGCGGCAATCACAGCATCCTGGACCCCAACAAGGGCAAGCTGCCCAAGATCGAACAGAACCCCGTCGTCCCTCCGCAGCCGCAGACCTTCGACAAGCCGAAGATTCCTGAGGAAGCGGCTATCGACGTGCAGAAGTCGATCCAGTTGCCCAATAACCCCGATATGCCGATCATCGGCGTGCATAGCTCGGCCAACGTGGTGCTATCTCAGGGCCAGGGCTCCAGCGGCGGCATGGGCACGGGCTCGAACGACGGCCTCGGCTCCGGCAATGGCAACGGCTATGGCCCCGGCAGCGGCGGCAACGCTGGCGGTGGCGTCTACCGCGTAGGCGGCGGCATCTCGGCCCCGGTGGCGCTCAACGAAGTTGAAGCCGAATTCTCCGACGAAGCCCGCCGCGCCAAGTACCAGGGCGTCTGCCTCATCCAGATGATCGTCGACGCGCAGGGAATGCCGCAGAACCCCCGCGTCATCCGCCCCCTCGGCATGGGACTCGACGAAAAGGCCCTCGAAGCAGTGCGCAAGTACCGCTTCAAGCCGGCGATGAAAGACGGCAAAACTCCCGTCCCGGTCATGATCACCGTCGAAGTAAACTTCCGCCTCTACTGAAAATCACCAGCATCAACACGAAGAGCGAAGCGCCCAGCGCTTCGCTCTTTTGCTTTTCGGAGCAGAACCACCCAATGGGCGCCCCATCCTAAGGGCGCTTTTTGCCCTTAGGGTGGGAATCACAAGCACTCCATCCAGCCACCCGCGCCGCACGCTCACTTCATCGCCGCACGCAGCCGCGCCTCCGCCTCGTCGGTCCAGTAGCCGCACTCCAGCGAAAGAAATACCGAAGCGTACGGGATCGCAAGTTGCGTCTTCAAAAGCAGGATCCGGAACATGCGGCCTGCGTTGTCCAGCAGGGTAATGATCTCGTCGTGCGGCAGAACTTCACCCGCAGAGCCGTTCAGCGTCGCATGAAGCTGACGGCGGACCGCGCTCACTCCCGGCGCGTCTTTTTCCGAGACAAACTCGAGCTCCCGATCCAGAAAGACGCTGGCGCGGATATGCCTGCACGAAGCAATTCCCTCGAGCACTGCAGCGACGACTTCGAAATGATCGGCGCCGGTGACGATGGTCTCAATCCCCGCGCTCGATTGCGCAGGGTAAGCTGCATCGGCAACTACAATCCAGTTGCGATGCCCAAGCAGCGGCAGCCGCTCATGAAGAATCGATTTCCAGTGACCTTCCCGGGACAGCATCATGGCTAATCTTTCCTGAGGCTAATCTTTCCTGAGCCAATTGCTCTTGATCAGTTTAAAACCGCGTGCGCACCCCTCCGGGGCGGCAATCCACTGCCCCAGAAAGCGTAAAACGCGACAGCGACATAACACAGCAGCACCACCACCATCGCCGCCGCCATGCTATGCATGGCCTGCGATACCAGCCCGATGGCCGGCGTGAACAATGCGCCGCCGACAATCGCCATCACCAGCAGCGAAGCCGCCGGTTTGGTATTCTCGCCCAGATCGCGCAGCCCCAAAGCAAAAATCGTCGGGAACATCAGCGACATAAAGAAGCTGGTGAGAAAAACCGCCCACATGCCTACCCACCCCGGAAACAGAATCCCAATACCGACCAGTGCGATGTTGATAATGGCAAACCAGCCCATCAGCGTTCCCGGGCGCACTCGCTTCATCCACGCGCTCGAGGCGAACCGGCCCACGCCAAACCCTGCCAGCGTTCCGGTAAGCAAATAGCCGGCCATCTTCTCGCCCGAGTGCGTGTATTCCTGCACGTACTGGATGAAGTAGCTCCACGTGCCCACCTGCGCGCCAATGTAGCAGAACTGCGCAACTACGGCGAGAAGGAAATGCGGATAGCGCAGCAGCGCGCCATAGCTTCCCTTGGGCTCGTCAGCCGTCGACGCCGGCGCTTCAGCCACCGCTGGAAACGGCGTCCGCAGAATGAACACCGCCCATAGAAGAACCACGATGCCGAGAACGATATAAGGCGGCGCCGCGCGCAGCGTTTCATGCCGAAGATAAGTGTCGTACGTGTGCGCCAGCTTCATCTGCGCAACCTGCGCCGGCTTCAGCTCCACTCCCGAAAAGATGAACAGCGTGCCGATAAGCACTCCGGCAATCGAGCCGAGCGGATTGAACGCCTGCGAAAAATTCAGCCTCCGCACCGAGCTCTCCGCGTCGCCCATCTGCGCCACCAGCGGATTCGCTCCAGTCTCCAGAAAGCTCAATCCGCTGGCGATGACAAACAGCGCAAAAAGGAATAGCCAGTACTGCCGCGAATCGGCAGCCGGAACAAACAGAAATGTCCCAATGCAATAAAGAAAAAGTCCGGTCAGCAGCCCGCGCTTGTATCCATACCGGCGCATCAGCGTCGCCGCCGGCATGGCCAGCAAAAAGTACCCGGCATAAAACGCCGACTGCACCAGCCCCGCCTTGAACCGCGTCAGCTCGAACGACGTCATGAACTGGCGGATCAAAACGTCATTGAGATTATTCGGAATGCCCCACAGAAAAAACAGACCCGTGACGAGCACAAACGCCTTGAGGCTTTGCCGGGGAATCAGCGGCCGCGAGCTGTCCTGCCTGCCTTCTGAGATTGCAGTGACAAGAGCCATCCCTTACATACTCCTACGATAAGAATTCAGCCAATTTTCTTACGGGCATTCTGTTGCTTTTTAAGGGTAATCGACGGTCTTCGGGTAGTGGCCAGTTTAATGGCCCTGAAGCCTACAGGCTTCAGCCCAAACGTCATACCGCCTGTTTTGAAGGGCACGGGCTTTAGCCCGCACGTCATGCTGCCACCAAATCAGCAGGCCTTTAGCCTCTGAGGAAATCTCCATTGAACCTGACCCACTCCTGTCTTTCTATCTCCTGTCTTTCTATCTATGGACAGACTGCCACTTTACCGCACCGGCCCGACGCCATCAACGCATAGGCTTCGTCGGCGCGTTCCAGCGGAAACCGATGCGTAATAATCGCCTCCGGATGCAGCTCCCATCGCACCAGCCGCTCCACCAGCTCCTCCATCAGCCAGGTCGACGTAACCCACGAACCGTACACAGCCTTCTGGTCGTGGATCATATCCGGCGATGGATTCAGCGTAAGGCTCCCGCCTTCGCCAATCAGCGCAATCCGCCCCCACTTGCGCGTCGCGCGAATCGCCGTCGCCCGCGCTTCCGCATTCGCCGAGCAGTCCACCGCGCGCTCCACGCCGTTTCCGCCGGTCAGCTTGCGGACTTCAGCCACATTCTCCGCTCCGGCAGCCAGCACATCATCGCAAAGCCCCAACCGCGTCGCCAGTTCGCGCCGCTCGGCAGAGATATCGATGCCGATAATCCGCTGCGCGCCCAGCTTGCGGCACAGCGCTCCCGCCGCCAGCCCCACCGGTCCCAGCCCAGTGATCAGAACCGCATCATTGCCGCTGACGCCAATCTTTTCCAGTCCCTCATACACCGTCCCAAAGCCGCAGGCCACCTGCGCGCCATCGGCGTAGGTCAGCGGCTCCGGCAGCGGAATAAGATCCTTTTCCTCCGCCACCATGTATGGCGCCATCCCGCCATCGCGCTGCCATCCGTAAGCGCGGCGAAAAGGGCTGGTGCATGAGATCATGAATCCCCTCCGGCAGTCCGTGCACAGCCCGCAGCCGGAGATGTGATAGACAATCACGCGATCGCCCGCCTTGAACCGCCTGCATCCGGGTCCGGTCTCAACAATCCGACCAGCCGGCTCGTGCCCGGCAACCACCCCCTGGTAGCCTTCCGGTCCTTTGCCAAGGTGCTCATGGTAGATGCAGCGGATATCGGAGCCACAAATCGTCGACGCCTTGATCTCGATCAGCACCTCGCCGTGGCCCGGAACCGGCACCGGAACGGTCCTCATCTCAACTGTGCTGTCGCCGGGCAGGTACGCTGCCGTCATCGTCTGGCTCATGCTTGCGCCTCTCTGCGCATCTTGTTTTCTATTCTCCTCGGCAACCGTGGTCATGGCGGCGTGATCTCCCCATTCGGGTCCCACAAGTCTTCCCAACTCTGGTTCTCTTTCCACAAAAACACCTGCCCCTTGATCAGCCGGCAGTTGCGGTCAATTGCAGCAATCGCAGCCATCTCCTCGGCGCCCAGCGGCTCGCTCGCCGCTGCCTGCAGATTGGCAAGCATGTGATGCGCATTCGTCGAGAAGGGAATTGGTGTCTGCCCGCGCTGAACAGCCCACTTGATACACACCGCTGCAGGATGCACACCGCGGCGCGCGGCGATCTCTCGGATCAGCGGATCTTCCGTCGGCGCCAGGTCATCCGGCGTGCGGTCGCGCTCCGGTCGCGCCGGCGAGCCAACCGGCGAATACCCCACCGGCTCAACCTCATGCTCCTTCAGGAACCGGAAGAGCTCCGGCTGCTGGAAGTACGGGTGCAGCTCCATCTCGTTCACCGCGGGTAAGATCCGCGCATTGCGAAGAACCAGCTTCATCTTCGGAATCGTCATATTCGAAGTGCCGATGTGCCGCACCAGCCCGCGATCGACAAGCTCTTCCATCTTTCGCCAGGTGCGCATGTAGTTTTCATGGATATACGGCACCGCATGCGGATT
>JASIJX010000387.1 GCA_030049955.1 Acidobacteriaceae bacterium | reverse complement strand
CAGTCGGCATCGCGCTCTGGGAGGGTTACGGCCTCACCGAAACCTCGCCGGTCATCTGCATCAACTCGCCCGTGTACCACCGCATGGGCTCGGCAGGCATGCCGCTTGAGAATGTAGAACTGAAACTGGCCGAAGACGGCGAACTGTTGGTCCGCGGACCGTCGATCTTCTCCGGCTACTGGCATAAGCCTGAGGCGAACGCCGAATGTTTCGTCGCCGGCGACTGGTTCTGCACCGGCGACATCGCCCACATCGACGATCATGGCTTCCTTTACATCACGGACCGCAAAAAGGAACTGCTCAAGACTTCGGGTGGAAAGCTCGTCGCGCCGCAGCCTATCGAAAACAAGCTCAAGAACAGCCCGCTGGTGGCGCAGGCGGCTTTGGTGGGCGACAAGCACAAGTTCATCTCCGTGCTCATCTCGCCCAACTTTGTCGCGCTCGAGGACTGGGCGCGGCAGCAGGGAATTGCCTTCAGCTCCCACGCCGAGTTAGTTGCTAATCCGCGTGTCATCGCGCTGTACGACGGAATTGTGCAGCAGGCAAACGCCGGACTTGCCAACTTCGAGTCGCTCAAGCGCTTCCGGCTCGTGCCCGACGACTGGACGCAGGAAGGCGGCCAGCTTACTCCGTCGATGAAGCTCAAGCGCCGCGTGATTACGGCACAATACGCGGCGGCGATCGACGAACTCTACGCGGACGAAGCAACCGCACGCGCCGCATCGGTGAGCTGATCTTCCAGATCTCTTTGCGGAACAGCGCGCGCTTCTTCCACATCAGCTCCAGGCCGCGGAAAAACGGCGCGCCCATTCCGCCCACAGCCAGCACCGCGCCGAAAACGATGACGGCGTCGATGCTGAGACGGCCCTCGCGATTCCAGTAAGCGTCCGGGTCAAGGTTCAGCCACAGCGCAAACTCATCGAGCGTAAGCGCCGCGCCCACGCCGTAGCCCACAGCCATCATCCGGCTCATGAAGATCGACATGGGCGAGTGCGAACGGCCCAGGTCGAGCAGCCATCCGTAACCCACCAGCAGCAGGATCAGGATGCCCCATACCAGGTGGTGAATGTGATGTCCGCGCACCATCACCCACTGGAAATGTCCCTCGTGGTTCACGATCCGGTGCACCAGGATGCGAATGCCGGCAAAAGTGATCAGGAATGAAACCGAGGCCAGAAACATCCGCCGCCGCGGCCGGTCCGGAATGGTAGTGCGGATGATGAAGCCCAGCCTCGTGAGCTGCAGCAGCACCAGCAACACAATCACAACCAAACTGACA
Organism: Acidobacteriaceae bacterium; assembly: GCA_030049955.1. The sequence goes on along the minus strand of JASIJX010000387.1, from coordinate 2,507 downwards.
AAGGCCAGCAGCAGCAGTGCACCAGCTCCGGGCATATCCATTATTCAATCATCCCCACAGCAGTCTCCCCAACGGAAATTCGGAGGGCGTGCACTTCTGCTTACCCTGCCGCTTTACACTGATTAAGGCGCCGAAACTCGGCAGTCGAATTGCCGTCTGCGCTCCCCATTCCATCGCCGCCATTGGGCAGGCGAACAAATTATCTCGAGGAGATTTCAGCCATGCGTGTTGCTTTGTTGACCGGGGGCGGTGACTGCCCCGGACTGAATGCCGTGATTTACGCGGCCGTGAAGAAGGGCATCAACCATTACGGCGATGAGTTCATCGGTTTCCTCAACGGCTGGAAGGGCGTGCTGGAAAACAGCTTTATCCCGTTGACGCTCGAAAATACCGACGGCATTCAGTTGACGGGCGGCACGATCCTTCACTCTTCGCGCACCAACGTGAAGAAAATTCCCGGTGGCCTCGAGAAGGCGCAGGAAGTTCTCAAGAAGAATAAGATTGACGCGCTGATTGCCCTCGGCGGCGACGATACGCAATCCGTCACGCAGTATCTCTGCGAGAACGGCATCAACGGCGTGGGCGTGCCCAAGACCATCGACAACGACCTCAACGGCACCGACGCCACCTTCGGCTACGACACCGCCGTTATGATTGCGACTGAAGCTGTCGATCGCGTCCGCACCACCGCCGACTCGCACAACCGCGTCATCGTGATTGAAGTGATGGGCCGCGATGCAGGCTGGATTGCCTATGCTGCGGGAGTCGCGGGCGGCGCAGACGTTACGCTGGTTCCGGAGAAGCCGATCGATATCGATCGCGTCTCCGCGCTGCTCAAGTACAATTACGATCACGGCAAGAACTACGGCCTTGTGGTGGTCTCCGAGGGCTGCCATCTGCCTGAGGGCGGCCAGGTCACCGGCTCGGCGGAAGTGGACGCCTTCGGCCACGCGCGTCTTTCCGGTATCGGCGAGGCGTTGGCGAGCCTGATCGAAAAGAAGACCGGCTATGAGACCCGCTCCGTGAACTTGGGCCACACACAGCGTGGCGGCGTTCCCACAGCGTACGATCGCCTGCTGGCCCAGCGCTACGGTCTGCACGCCATCGACATGGTGCACCAGAAGAAGTGGGGCCGCATCGCCGTGCTGCGCGGCACCGAGATCACCGACATCGCCATTAAGGATTCCATCAGCACTAACCGCAGGCTCACACAGCCCTACTTCGACGTGATCACCAGCCTCGAAGCCAAGATCTAGTGCAACCCCAAAATCTCTTTGCCCCATCCTTTCCGCGTTCTTTGCGGAAAGGGTGGGACGCTGCGACTGCTGAACCGGACCGGGACTTCCGATGACCGTGCTCTCCCGCCCTTGCGATAAAAAGAAATCGCAAGGACGGGGCACGGAAGCATGGTGCTCCATCCTCGTACCATTTCCTTGTGCACTACCGTCTCTACCAGCCCGGCGACTTCGATTCCCTCTACGCCATCGAAGAATCCTGTTTTCAGCCGCCGCTGCGCTTTCCGCGCGGCTACATGCGCCGGCTCGTGGCCATCAAAGACACTGCTACCTGGATAGCAGAAGACAACGGCCGCCTCGCCGGCTTCGCCATCGTCGAATGGTCAGCCGGTGAATCCGGCATCGTCGCCTACATCCAGACACTCGAGGTTGCGCAGGACCAGCGCGGGCAGGGCATTGGCTCTGAGCTGTTGCGCCGTATGGAGTCCTCATCGCGGCAAGTTGGCGCGTCCATTATCTGGCTGCACGTGGACACGGAAAATGCCGGTGCGATCCGCCTATATGAAGCGCACGCCTACCGGTTACAAGGCAGGGAAGAGAACTACTACGCACGCCGCCGGCCTGCCTTCATCTATGCAAAGCCTCTGGACGAAAACGCGGTTGGCTCTCCATCTACGACCGCTTAGCCACCGCTTCAACCTCGCGAAAAACCCGCAACAGGTTTCCGCCAAGAATTTTCCGGCAATCCTCGGCCGAGTAGCTGCGCGCCATCAGCTCCGCCGTAATCCGGGGAAATGCGGCCGGCGAGTCCAGCCCCTCCGGCAACTGCCCATACACGCCGTCAAAGTCCGAGCCCAGCCCGACGTGATCGACGCCGGCCACCTTGGCGATGTGGTCGATGTGATCGATCAGCACCGAAAACGGCGGCCGCGCGATCCGGTCGGCCATGGCTCTCTGGATCCGCGAAATCTCCTCGTAATTCACCGGCCGGCCCTCGGCATTTGCTTTGTCCTTGCAGGCCTGGACCTCTTTGTCGACCTCCGGCCGTATCTTTTCGAGCGCATCGCGGTACGGCTGCGACAGAAACGCCGAATAGAAAACGACTTGCACGACGCCGCCGTTCGAATTCGGCCTGCCAGAATTGGAAATCGCCCGCAGCATGTCGTCGCTCAAATTGCGCGGGCAGTCGCACAGCGCCCGCGCTGCGGAATGCGAGGCAATCACCGGAGCCCGCGAGATTTTCAGTGCCCGGCAGAAAGTCTTGTCCGAGAC
>JASIJX010000386.1 GCA_030049955.1 Acidobacteriaceae bacterium | reverse complement strand
TCAAGGTTTCGACTGCGCTCTCCGAAATCGTCGTCGGCACCGTCGCCCAACTCGTCATCGGTGTCATGCTCGGCGCCAGTGGTCTGCAGGGCAACACGCAGTGGATCACCTTCCTCGCGGGGACGGGAGCTATCGTGCTCACGTTTCTAGCTGGTGCAGATCTCGATCCAGCCATCTTCAAAACCAAATGGCGAGAGGCGTTAGTCGTTGGCATCGCGGGGTTCTTCGGCCCGTTCCTTGGCTGTACAGCGATTGATCGGACTACTTCCCAGCGAAATCTCACCCCGGGGTTATCATCCTGCCCGTCACTTCTGAAGATCGACTCGGAAGTCCTGAACTTATAAGTTTTCATGACACGCACCAGGCAGGGTCCAACGAGCGGGATTCCTGTGCTCCGGCAGTAATAACGACAAACTCGGCTCCATTCCGCTGTAACAACTGACAGGTGAAGCGCCCCCGGAGTCAATGCGATGCTTTCTGATAATGGACATCTTCGCCGCTCTGACGGATGCCGATGAGATCGGCAACCCGAGAATGTTGCTGATAGACGTTTCTCACGCAATCACTTTGCGAAGAGGTGTTTCGACAGCGACGGGCATGTTACGCCAAGAGCGGAACCATGGATTTCACATACTTAGCTAAATTGTTCATTGCCGCAGGCATTCTCTTGGTTGGCGTAGCGTTGGCCGCTATCCTCTTGGTCCCACTTGGTGTGGATATCCTTGGACGGGTCTTTGGCCGCGATGCGCGCCTTGGGTTCGTAAGCCATATCTGTCTCCGCTAGGACATCGTCCGACGCCACGAAGGGAAAGGGCAACCCGACAGTAGAGACCGCATTTCGACGCGCACCACCACCAGGCGCCTCAATGTGCGCATAGTGTCATGGTCTCTGCTTTCTCGGTGCACGTTAGCGAGGAAAAAACCTTATGCTCGAGCTTCTTGGAGTTGCTGAGCAGTTAGTTGGACCAGCAATTCGGTGGGTGCAATTTCTGAACGAAATTGCGGGCGCAGTGTGCGTGACCGTGGGCTTCGTGGTTGCAGTAACCGCTCTAGTTCGAGCTCATGTGTGGCACCACACCGCCAGCTTTACCCCTATTCGATTGGCGTTCAGCAGGTATCTTTCACTCGCTCTGGAATTTCAACTTGCCTCGGATATTTTGACCACCGCGCTCAAGCCGAGCTGGCAGGACCTGGGGAGTCTCGCTGCCGTTGCGGCGATCCGCACCGCTTTGAACTACTTCCTGTCAAGGGAGATCAACGAATATACGGAAAAGATGGACTTCGCCAAAGGATCTACACCTAATCCTGAAAGCGCGGAACCTTAGAAAGGGGGTTAGTCAATGGACGAGGCGATTAAGGTCGACCAGGGGACCGTGCTAGCCGTTGAACGAACACAATTGGCTGCCAATCGAACACTCATGGCCTGGATTCGGACAGCCTTCTCAATGATCAGTTTTGGATTCACGATCTTCAAGTTCTTTCAATATCTCGGTAAAGAGGCTGTCACTGAAGCGACCGCGGGGCATGGGCCTCGTAATCTTAGCATCGCATTGGTCACGATGGGTACCGTGTCGCTCGCAATTGGTCTATGGGAATACCGTGCGACCTCAGTAAAACTAGCAGAGGTCAAGGGAGAATCATTCAGGGTGTCATGGGTTCAATTGGTAGCCATTTTTGTCGTCCTTTTGGGCCTCCTGACATTGCTCAGCATCGCGTTGCGCATCGGACCATTTTAAAGACGACTTCACCGACACAGCGCGACTGAAGAAGGCGATAGCACGATTGGTGTTCGCTCTGTATGTTCGTGCTCTGGGCCACTGCCCGCGGCACAGACTTGCATTTAAGGGCTCAGCGGACACAAATACCTGTCATCTTTCCCAGTAGTCGCGAGGGCCCGGATGATCTAACGTTCGTGTGAACAAGTGCCACACTTTCCGAGGTTGTCGGTGTTGCATCATTCAGCTGATCTCGCGGTACCCCGCAATGCGGCCAAGGGACGACGGCATGGTCTGGATTCCCGGCGGCACATTCCTCATAACGAACCAAGCCGCGACATCATAAACCCACGCGACACAAGAAACGCTCGTGCGGCAAAAACTTTTCAGATGAGGTGGAATTGAAATGCCAAGACAACCATTTAAGGGCGTCATCAAGCTCGATGTTCGTGACTCCAAAGAAGACTGGGGGCCTTACACTACCCCAAAGCCGCCGGAAGGAGCTCCAAACATTCTGTTCGTCTTATTCGACGACACCGGCCAGGCAGCATGGTCGCCCTACGGTGGCGGGATCAACATGCCAACGCTGCAAAAACTTGCTGACAATGGTCTGACATATACGCAGTGGCACACGACCGCTCTCTGTTCACCGTCCAGGTCAACAATGTTGACGGGACGCAATCACCATCTAAATGCCATGGCTTCCATCACGGAAGGAGCTACGGGATTTCCCGGCTCGAACTGCCGTCTGCCTGAAGAGTGCGCCACCATTGGACAGATCCTTCAGGACGCCGGCTATAGCACTTTCTGGGTCGGCAAAAACCACAACGTCCCCGTACAGGATGTAGCTTCGGGCGGTGACAAATCGAACTGGCCCTTACGGAAAGGGTTCGACCGCTTTTATGGTTTTCTGGGTGGCGAGACCAACCAGTGGTTCCCCACCCTCGTCGAAGATAACCGGTTTGTAGACCAGCCATACAGTCCTGAAGAGGGCTATCACCTCTCCAAGGACCTTGCCGACCATGCCATCGGCATGATTCGCGACCAGAAGGCGAGCAACCCCTCGAAGCCCTGGTACATGTGGTTCTGCCCGGGCGCCAACCACGCGCCGCATCAAGCCCCGAAGGAGTACATCGACAAATACAAAGGAAAGTTCGACGAAGGATACGAAGCATACCGCGAATGGGTTCTTTCCCGGATGATTGCCAAGGGCATTCTTCCCAAAGACACAAAGATGACGCCAATTAATCCTCTTCCAAAGGATGTTGCAAATCCTACTGATGCTGTGAGGCCCTGGAATACGCTCAAGCCGGAGGAGAAGAAGCTGTTCTCCCGTTTGGCCGAAGTCTACGCCGGATTCTCGGAGTACACGGATGCTCAAGTTGGTCGCATCATCGACTACCTGGAGCAGAGCCACCAGCTTGAAAATACCCTCGTCATTTACGCGGCAGATAACGGCGCCTCTGGCGAGGGCAGTCCAAACGGCTCTGTCAATGAGAACAAGTTCTTCAATGGCTATCCGGACGACATATCCGAGAACCTCAAACTCATCGACGTGCTGGGCGGACTGGACACCTATGAACACTATCCCACTGGCTGGGCTGTTGCCTTTTCAACTCCGTACCAGATGTTCAAGCGGTATTCGCAGTATGCTGGCGGCACCTGCGATCCGCTCGTCATCTCCTGGCCAAAAGGCATCAAGGCGAGGGGAGAAGTACGACACCAGTATCACCATTCCACTGATATCGTCCCAACGATCCTGGATGTTTGCGGACTTCAGATGCCCAAGGTGTACGAGGGTGTTGAACAATACCCGATGTCAGGTGTCTCGATGCGCTACTCCTTTAACGCCAAGCCAGACGCGCCCACCCAGAAGAAGCGGCAGTACTACGCGATGCTCGGGACACGTGGCATGTGGGAGAACGGATGGAAGGCGGTCGCGCTCCATGCTCCGCTGACCGGCAAGGGACACTTCGATAAGGATGGGTGGCAACTCTACAACACTGACGCTGACCGATCCGAATCAAAAGACTTGTCCAAAGAGCACCCCGACAAGTTGCAGGCGCTGATCAAGACGTGGTTCGAGGAAGCTGACAAGAACTTCGTACTGCCGCTCGATGATCGGACCGCTTTGGAACTGCTCACCGTTGAACGTCCATCGACTGAGCCACCACGTGAAAGGTACATCTACTATCCCGATACAGCGCCGGTGCCGGAAAGCGTCGCCGTCAACACGCGAGGTCGCTCTTACAAGATCATCGCGGACGTTGAAATCACGGATAACACGTCCGGGGTGATCTTCGCGCATGGCTCGCGCTTCGGCGGCCATTCCCTGTTTATCAAGGACAAGAAGCTGTACTACGTGTACAACTTCCTCGGCATCAAACCAGAACAACAATTTGTCTCGCCGGAGCTCAAGCCGGGCAAGTACACGCTCGGCATGGAATTCGTGCGGGAGAAGGCGGGCCAATACCAGGAGTCTCTGGGCAAAACCACTCTTTACGTCAACGACAAGGCCGTTGCGAATGGCCCGATGCGGGCACAGGCGGGAACTTTCGGTCTCTGCGGGGATGGTCTGTGCATCGGGCGCGATAGCGGCGATGCTGTGAGTCGTGAGTACAAATCTCCGGCAACATTTAAAAACGGAAGGATCCTCGGCGTTGGCATCAGCGTGGAAAAGACGCAATACCTCGACCTCGAAACTCTCGCGGCTGCAGCGCTGGCCCGAGATTGAGGCTCGATTCTGCAAAAGTAATAAGCCGCGAATGCCAAATAGATGGCGTAGCAAATTAAGGCGCGGCAGTCCCAACAGACTGCCGCGCATTTTGGAACTCGTGGATGAGTCTCCGATCGTAACTGCATAGTCGGATGTCATCGATTGACGTTCAAAGGTGCTACATGAAAATCGATGAGCAAAATCGTCTGAAAAGAATGCGGCGCACTCTAAATGCTCGGACCAGACAGCTGTTGAATGAGTTTCAAATCATTCTGCGGGCACTTGGTCACCCGGGCGTGCCGTGGTTCCCGAAGCTCATATGCGGGTGCACGGTGCTTTATGTCATCAGCCCAATCCAGCTGATTCCCAATTTCATCCCAATCCTGGGCCAGTTGGACGACGTGCTTGTAGTGGGTCTCGCGATAAGAGTCTTAAAGAAGTACGTTCCACAGACTGTCCTTGATGAGTATCAGATTGGGTCCGAACTCAATTTCCAGGCTTTCCAACACC
>JASIJX010000385.1 GCA_030049955.1 Acidobacteriaceae bacterium | reverse complement strand
CTGCGCAGAAGCGCTGATGCAAGTGGCTGAAAGCAGGAGGATTGCGCAGAGTGCAGAGACGCCTACGGAGCGCCCGAGCGCCGCGAAACGGCGGGTTGACAGCAAAATAAACACGACAAAGCAATTATAAAATGCAGCGAGTTAGCGTGCTGTGGTGTGCAGATGGCGGGTTAATACGTGCTTTGCGGCTGGTGACGCTTGCGGAACGGGCACGTGGCACATGATTAAGGAAAAAGACGAAGAATATTTGCCGGGATACGGTTCTCTTCTACGATGAACTGAAAGCACGAGCTTGAAATCGGGGTGCAGCCCACTACTTATTCTCCTCAGAACGAATCGGATTTTCGCATTCGGGGACGAAACGATGCGGGGCGGCGCATCCGAAAGCTGGAGCGGCTGGAGACGGATGCATACCGGCTTTCACACCGTGGTACTGCTGCTGCTGATTGCGGCGGCGGTGGCGATGCTGACCAAGCGGCTGCGGCTGCCCTACAGCGTTGGGCTGGTGGCGGCGGGGATCGGCATGGCGGCGATTCCCTCTGCACCGCAGATTACGCTGACGAAATCGCTGATCTACGAAGGGCTGCTGCCTCCGCTGCTGTTCGAGGCGGCCTATCACATCCATTGGGACCGGCTGCGGCGGAACGCGCTTGTGGTGGGCGTGCTGGCTACGCTGGGGGTGGTGCTGGAGGCTGCTGTCGCGGCGGGCGGCATGCATTCTCTGGTGCATTGGCCGTGGATAACGGCAGTCATCTTCGGGGCGCTGATTGCCGCGACGGATCCGGTGGCGGTAATTGCCGTATTCCGCGAGGCGAAGGCGCACGGAAGGCTGCTCTTGCTGATCGAGGCGGAGAGCCTGTTGAACGATGGCACGGCTTCAGTGCTGTTCGGAGTGGTGCTGGCGATGGCGATGGGGCAGCGGGCCAGCGCGGGAGGGGTGACGTGGCTGCTGGTGAAAAACATCGGCGGCGGTGTGGCGTGCGGCGCTGCCGTAGGGACAGGATCGCTGCTGCTGACCGGCAGGACCGATGATCATCTGGTCGAAGTGACGTTCACCACGGTGGCAGCGTATGGATCTTTTCTATTGGCAGATTGGCTGGGCATGTCAGGAGTGCTGGCGACCATCACGGCCGGCCTGGTGATGAGCAACTTCGGATGGCTCGATGGAATTTCGCGGCGCGGCAGAGATGCAATTTCGAATTTCTGGGATTATGTGGCGTTTGTTTCGAACTCGGTAGTGTTTCTGCTGATCGGCGCCGCACAAAGACACCAGAATTTCCTGCCGGTGTGGCTGCCGGTCGTGGCAGGAATCGGAGTGGTTCTGGCGGGGCGAGCAGTTGCGGTGTACGCCAGCTGCGGGCTTTTCACCTGGTCCTCGCTGAAGGTGCCGGCAAAGCAGCAGCACGCAATGGCGTGGGGCGGGTTGCGGGGCGCACTGGCGCTGGCGCTGGCCTTGAGCCTGCCTGCGAACATTCCTTTCCGTTACGAAATCGTGACGGTGAGCTTTGCGGTGGTGGCATTCTCGATCTTTGTGCAGGGGCTGACAATGACGCCGCTGCTGCGCAGGATCGGGGAAATTCCGGCGGCAGTTCGCATGGGAACGCATGATGTTACAAGTCTGGCGGAGAAGGCGCCGAGCACCCGATCACCGTCTGCGCGTCAATAACCCAAACCACTGCATGCCACGGCACCGAAACCTGGGTGAAACAAAACAGGAACGACGGCAAAATTGTCTGATTTTGCAGGTGGGACGCTGTGGCAGCGGCCGGTCGAATTTGCTTGGAACCTGGACGGGTGGCCAATACCATCGGAAGATGGCACTGCTTCCACTTCCGCGCCCCGCTCTGCGACCGTTCTGGCGTCTGGTTGTCGAAGTCTCGTCGATTCTCTTTCTTTTCTACTCGAACCTGCTGATGGGCGAGTTTACCCGCATGAACGGCCGGGGCAAGACGCTAGGCAGGGCCCTCCACGACATCTTTACGATGGCCAATTTCTCGATCGCGATAATCTCGGCGGTCATTGGCTATATTCTCTTCGAATTCTGGCGCAGGAAGCTGATGTAGCAGCGGGCAGAGAGTCATTCTTCGTCTGGTGCCCGCTGTAATTCAGGATGAGGAGCGCGGCGTGGTGTTGCGAGATTGGCTTCGACCTGGCGATTGAAGCGGATCAGGGCGATCCACATGCCCTGGTTCTCTTCCTTCCAGACAAGCGTGCCGCCAAGGTGCTGGGCGATGCTCTCAGGCGGCAGATCATGATGCAGGCCGAAGTAGCGCTCGTCGAGGGCTTCCTGGCGCGAGCCGAGGCTGAAGATCCCCTGGGGTGGTTCGTACTTGGTGGAGAAGACGATGGCCACGGAGTACTTCTCCGGCTCCTGAGCCGCGATGTCAATCTGCTGCGGAGTGAAATCCTCAATGCGGCAGACATCCCACGGCTCCTTAACGTAGCCGAGTTCGGGGCGGGTGAGCTGGTCGCTTACGGGCCATGCGGTGAGCACTGGAGCGCCTTGGTAACGGCGGTTTAGCTGCGCGATGGCGTCCATATCCATGCGGACAACGCGGGCGTAGGCGAGGTTGTCTTCCGGCGCGAACCCGTAGGGCGGGTTGAGGAAGAGGCCGGCGATGAACGCTGCTGCAGAGAGCAGCGCGACGGACTGCCAGTATGGAACGCGACGGTAGAGCGTGATGACGGCCAGCAGCAGCACCAGCGGGTACATGGGCAGCAGATACCGCGTGAGCAGCGCGCCACCGAGACAACTGAAGAGCACAGTATTCACGAGGAGCAGCGCCCAGATGCGGCGCTGGGCGAACGGGGCGAGGTTTGCCCGGTCGTGGCCTTCGGCGTCCGGCTTGGGCGCAAGCAGCAGCGCAGCGAGCGCGATGAAAACCGGCACGAACAGGTTCATGTGCATGGTGAGGTGCACGATGCGATGGCCGAAGGCGGCGAGAATGCGGACGGGCGCAAACGTGGACTCGGCGTTGTAGCGCAGAAATTGTGGGTTGCCGAACAAGAACCCGGTTTTGGCGTAGTGGTAGCCGTACCAGGCGGCCAACGGAAGCACGGGGGCAGTGAGCCATGCGGCTTCGCGCCAGAGGCGGTAACGCGCTGGCCGAGCATGGCGCAGGCTGTCATAGAAAGTCATGGCCGCGAGCGTGAGCGGGATGGCAATCGCGGTTTCCTTGCACAGCACCGCGGCGGAGAACCAAAGCGCAGCGACAACGGGACGGCGGCCGCGCTCGGGTAGAGCGTAGACCATGCCCCAGATCGAGCAGGCGGCGGCGAAGATATCGGCGTGGGCCAGCGAGCTTTGCGCAAACCAGATTGGATAGAGTCCGGTGAGCAGGGCGATCCAGAAGGCGACGGAGGCCACGCCGGTGAGCAGCGTAGCCAGACGCCAGACACCGAGCAGCGCGAGGGCCGCGACCACGAGCACGGCTTCGCGCGTGACCTCGGGCAGAAAGCCGGAGGTCTTCCACCAGAGCGCGAGATAGATGCTGGGCAGCGGCGGATGGGCGTTGGTGAGGGTGGAGATGGGAATGAGCGAGCCGGTACGGAAAAAATCCCACGCGGCGGGAATGTAGTAGCCGGCTTCGTCCCAGTAATACGGCAGGCGCAGCAGCGCGAGGTGCGTAATATAAAGCGCCGCGAAGATGACCGGGAAGATCATCCACAACGGCAGTGGCGCATCGGGCCAGGGATTGAGAAGCCGTTTCAAGCGCAAGGACGCGCTCCTTG
>JASIJX010000384.1 GCA_030049955.1 Acidobacteriaceae bacterium | reverse complement strand
CGTAGGAAATTTGCAGTGTGCAGGGCGCCCTTTTCTTGGGGGAAATAGCACTTGAGTGCTCAACTCACCCCACAATAAATTCCTGATCCAGTGTAGCGGGGCGGCAAGTTGAACGGGCACTCGCGTGCTTGCGCCTCTTCAGGCAAGAATGTACCGCATGGACGAAAATGATCGGCGTCAATTACTCCACAACCGTGGCCGGAATACTCAAAATTGCGCGATAGCGGTCGCTGCGATAGAGAGAATGGGAAACTTCCACGGGTTTTCCCTCCGTCGTCTTTATAGTGCGCGAGATAACCAACAGGCTAGAGCGGGGAAATATCCCGAGGAGCTGGGCCTCTGACCGGCTCGGAGAGCGTGCTTCAATGATTTCGTCCGCGGAGCCAATCCGAATCCCGTATCGCTTGTACAGGGTTTCATAGATGGAACAGCGGCTGAAGTCAACCTTTCCGACATCCGGGAAATCGGCCAGTGGGAGCCAGACCATCTCGATCGCCATGGGGACGGCATCGGCCAGTCGCAGGCGATGCAACTCGAGCAAGGGAGCTCCCGGAGTCACTCCAAGTCGAAGCGCGATCTCCGGGCTTGCAGAAACCGTCCTCTGGTGAAGCACGCGCGAGGTGGGTTTCATTCCCAGGGAACGCATTTCTGCGCTGAAGCCGGACAGGTGGCAAATCTGCTTTTCAAGCTTGGGCTGAATGACGAACGTTCCGCGACCCTTTTCGCTGCGCACCAGGCCCTGATGCTTGAGAGCCTGGAGCGCTTGCCTCGCCGTCATCCGGCTCACTCCATACAGCCGGCAGAGATCTTCTTCTCCTGGCAAGGGATCGCCGGGCTGCAACAGGCCTGACTGAATCTGCTTCAAGAGCCGGTCCTGAATTTGAAAGTACAAAGGAATAAAACTATTCTTGTCAAGGGGCTGAATGCTAACATTCTCGCTCGACCTCTTTGTCCTCGCGGCCCTGCTGATCTGCTTCTGCTCTGAACCTATTGATTTCTCCGCGGCTCTTTCTGTCGGCGTTGTCCGGATTTCACGTAGCTTTCTCAGCAAGGTCCCCCCGAGCTTTGCACAGCTTCTACCCTGGCACGAAATTCCGAGGCGAATTCAGGCAATATCGAAACCAAGTACAATTGGTCGCTGTCCGTCGACTATACAACTGTACATCTGTTTCTGAAACATCATAGCGTTCCTCCAGCGCAGAAGCAACGGCCGCTCACATCAGGAAAACGATGCTGCCGGGGCTACCCAGCGCTGTGTAAGCAGGTGATGTTGTCGCTGTGCTGGTTGCGACAAACAGCGCGTAAAAGATGGTGCTTCCGATATTGGCCTTGTAGATGGCCGCCAGCAGCAGAGACGCCGGGAAAATGCTGATAAAGGCATTCGGCTTTAAGATTGCGATCAGGACAATGAGGGCAATCACCGCGCCAGCAGCTGAAACAATCTGGAAGACACTGTGCGGATCAATCATCGTAGGGCATATACAGGGCTTTCGGCGATGCTTAGAGCAAAACCTGATCTTTCCACTTGGCCAGATCGAGTTCCGCGGCAGAGGCCTGATCGAGGAATAGGGTCACGTTGGGGTGGGCGCGCAGAATCGTCGCAGGACAAGCGGTCGAGATGCGCTCTTCCATGGTCCGCCTGATGATTTGCGCCTTTCGTGCTCCCGGAACCGAGACAATGAGATTCGGCACGCGCAACAGAGCAGGGATGGTGACGGTAAGAGCACGGGCAGGAACCTGATCTGTGTTATCGAACCAGCCCTCGGCTACCTGCTGGCTGCGGCATATCATGTCGAGCTTAACCGCGCGCATGTCCTGCGGATCATTGAAATCGGCTTCTTCGGGCTCGTTGAAGGCGAGATGGCCATTTTCGCCAATCCCCAGCAAGCATAGCTGCGGTTCCGCCTTACGCAGCCTGTGCGCATAACTCCGGCACACACGGTCAATATCCGGAGAACTGCCATCGATCTCGAAAAATTCGCGCAGGTTAACCCGGGAAGTTAAGTTATCACTCAGATACCTTCGGAAAGACGCAGGGTGAGTGGGATCGATCCCGGCGTATTCATCGAGGTGAAAACCGAGAATTTTGTGCCAGGCAATATCCTTTCTGGCGGTCAGCTCTCGCAGCACGCCAAGCTGCGAAGCACCGGTTGCGAATATGACAGCCAATGGATCCCAATCCTCCGCGGCGTGGCAAAGGCAGGCGGCTGCGCAGGCGGCGGCCACTGCTGACGACGCGGGGTCTGGATGGATTTGTACGCGCAGCGAATCGACATAAAATTGTATGACGTCCACAGAAATGCTGGTTCCTCTCTGCTTAAGATGAATCGCGGTGATTGCAGTCTACGTTTGGCTGGAAAATATCCTTCAGGAGCCAAAGCCCCTTAGCCTCTTTGAATCTGCGACCATTACCGGCACGCGACGCACCCGTTGGTGGGTTCTCCGGTTGTGCCCTTTCAAACAGCGCCGCGCTGAGATTTTTTTCAGCAAGCTGCAAAATCGGCACAAGCCGCTTCGCCCGTCGTTCGAGTCCACTCATTGCAACTCCTGCCCACCCACCAGTACACGTTCCACCTGCAAGCTGCCGCCCCCCGGATTGAAAGTGAAACTGACCAGATCGGCTCTTGCGCCCGGACAAAGCAGGCGTTGCTCCCCGACAAATCGTCCTGGATTGCCGGTTACCATCCGGATTGCTTCGCCGAGCGTACATACGCCTGAAGTCACAGCCGTGGCTATGCCGTCGCGCAGGAGCAGCACGCTGCCCGCAAATGTTTCCTTATTTTTGATACGCAAACAGCCGTCGGCGCTCAGCTCAGCGTGGCCGCCAATAGCTGTCTCATAGATTCCTGGCGGCATTCCTCCCAAAGCTACGGAATCAGAGATGAAGATGCTTCGATCAACTCCTTTGGCGCGCAGCATCGCCTTGAGAGTGTCCGGAGGCAGATGATGACCATCCGCAATAAAGGTTGCGGCAAGACGATCGTCTGCGAGTTGCGCCCAGATCGGATTCGGGTGCCGAGGCAACTGCGCGGCGATTCCATTGCCTAAGTGGGTGGAAAGCACGGCGCCGGCAGCTGCGGCGGCATGCAGTCTCTCCGCTGGAGCATGGGTGTGGCCAATCGAAACCAAGACGCCTTTGCCTGCGGCGAAATAGATGAACTCGAGCGCATTGTCCCAGTGCGGAGAAACGGTGATCATGCCGACAAGATTGCCGGATTCGGCCTGCCAGCGCTCAAATTCGGCAATGTCGGGCCGACGCACCTCTGCGCATGGATGCGCGCCTCGCGCGCCTTCTTCCGGGGAGATATAGGGGCCCTCAAGATGAACAAAGGGAATGGCATGAGCGGCGAGAGCGCTGGCGCGCCGGGACTGTGCGATGGCTTTTAGAGCCGCGGTGATTCTTCCGGCGGAAGCGGTGATAATGGTGGGAAGAAAGCGGGTCGTACCGGCCGCGACCATCTTCTTGACGAGGGCGATTACAACGTCGCAATCTACCGCGGCCGCGTTGAGATCGCAACCGCCATAACCATTGACCTGGAGGTCGATAAAGCCGGGCGATAACCATGCGGCCGTTTCCGCGGGGCCCGGATCGATGCGCTGAATGCGGCCCTCGTCCACCGCGATCAGGATGGATTGGCCAGTAACCGGGTCGCGGCCGACGATGGATTGCGGCTTCATGCCGGTTGACCTCGGCGAAGCGACGCGCCGGCTGCGGCATTGCCGATCGGATTGGCGCGGGCCGACTCAAGCAGTTGCAGAATGAGAATGGCGGCACGGGGCAGGTGAAACGGATCCTTGACGGGCAGCGCGACAACCTCCGCGGTAGGCGCGCCCTGGCGATCCAGGCGCTGATACCACTCTCCGTATTCGGGGACGGGAAAATGCTTCCATGCCCAGGCGGCGACTTTTTCGTACCAGGCGGAGCACCATGACTCTTGTGTCAACGCATGAGCCAGCAGCGTACCGTACAACGCTTCCACGTGGGGCCACCACACCTTCTTGTCTGACTGGGGCAGATAGGGTTCATTGCCGCCGATATCGCGTGACAGGAAGATGCCGCCAAACTCGCTGTCCCAACCAAGCTCGAGATGCCGGCGCATGACTTCAGCGGCGCGAAGAACTCTTTCCCGGTTTCCCCGGCGGCGCGCCAGATGCATTGCAAACCACATCGACTCGATGGCGTGGCCGGGCATCACAAAGGTTCCGGCTGGCGGCGGCAGCTCCGCATAGTCGTGGGTCAGAAACTCGAGAATCACTTGCTTATCCGACCGCAAGAAGTGTCCCATAACACAATCGGCGTAATCGTCGGCGAACGATTCAACGTGCGGATCACCGGTGGTCTGCGCTAACTCACTGGCCACCTCGGTAAGAATCATGGGTATCCCGTGGCAGCGCCAACCCTGCGGCAATGGATAGGGCGCGGTCTCGTGGAAATGGCAATCCTCGACACGGCGCCGGACATAGTCGAAGGTTTGCCGGGCAATATGGAGAACGCGTTCATCGCTCACCGCGCGACAATACTCACTAAAGCCGTAAACGACGAAGCAGTCGCTATAAATGCTGATTGCGCCGTCGAGGATCTGGCCCTTTCGATCCGTGTGATATACCCATCGCCCCTGGGAATCGCGGCCATAATTCAGCAGGAAGCGGAGCGAATTATTTGCGGCCTGCAGAAATTCCGGGCGCCGTTCGACGCGGTTGTAGAGAGCGGAAAAGGTCCACAACGAGCGCGCCTGAGACCAGATGAACTTATCACCGCTGACCAGCGAGCCATCGTCGCGCAGGCATGACAGCACGCCGCCGTGCTGCCAGTCAATTCCGTGTCGGAACCAGAAGGGCACGACATTGTCGAGCAGCAACTCGCGATATTGCCGATAAAGGCTGGCGGAATCGATCACAGTATTCCTCGGAGCTTCGCCGGTCGAGGCGAATCCGCATTCACCAGCGTGTACTGGCTCCCGGCGAGAGTATATCGGCGAAGGAGCGACCAGTAAGGCTGGTTACCGTATTGAAGGCATAGTTGATGTCTTTGGGCCCCGTTTGGGCGCCGTCGTTCAGCAACCCGTATTGCCGGCCATTTGCCGGATTCAGCACATATGCGTCGAAGCGTCGCACCGCTTGCACAATGTGCGGATCGCGGTCCACGTGCTCGTAATACCAGATCAGGTAATCGATAATGCCTGGGCTGCGGGTCCGGTCCCAACTCTTCTGACCCTTCTCCGACCAGGTTCCGTCGGCAAGCTGGTGACGGAGCAAAAACTCAATGTTCGGTTTCACCGCCCGCTCGATCCATCGCCGCCAGGCTGGGTTGCCGCAATAGAGATCGAAGGCCATAATGCCCTCGCCAACATAGGCAGATGTTCCATAGGGCTGCTTGTCCCACAGGGTGGCAGCCATTGCCGGGTCATTACGGCGAGCCCAGTCAAAGCCCTCCAGTTTGAGGATATGAGGGATGTCACCGTCGGAACGCATGGTGCTCATAACCCAGCGCAATGCATAATAAGCTATCTGCCGGTATTGGTCTCGGCCGGTCTTATGGTACATCCAGGTGAAGATCTGCCCGCCGGTCAGAGCCGATGAAAGCGTGTATTGATCGTAGATGGGACCCTGCAAAGCATTGCCCCGCACGCCGTTCCAGCCGGTGCCGAACGCGCCCCAGGGATGGATCATGCCGTCAGCCTGGATGGAGGTTACATAGTGCAGGATGGCATTGGTATATGTTTTTTGACGATCCTTATCTACGTTCGGATAAAGCGCGATAAGTAAACCCAGAGCGCTGCCGGTATCGGCCATATAGACTGGCCCATAACCAGTCCTCCAGAAGCCATTGGGCATTTGACTGGCAATGAGGTGATCGGCATATGTAGTAGCGGTGTCGAGATACCGCCGGTCGCCGAGTGTCTCATAGCCAGCGACCAGGGTGCGCATGTAATATCCACCGATATAGATAACAGGGTAATTGGCCTTTTGGG
>JASIJX010000383.1 GCA_030049955.1 Acidobacteriaceae bacterium | reverse complement strand
GACGAGCAGCGCACGGAATTCGCCCTCTGGACTATCGCGCGCTCGCCTTTGATTCTCGGCGGCAATCTTACGCGGCTGGACGCGCTGACGCGGTCGCTGATGTCGAACCGGGATCTGCTGTTCATGAATCAGAATGCGACGCGCAGCAGGCCGGTGAATGCTTCGACCCTGGGACCGGGATTCGAGAACGCCCGCGTATGGCGAGCCAGTGTCCACAAGCCCGGAGCCCGCGGCTATGTCGAGTACTTTGGTTTCTTCAACTTGGATGACAAGCCTGTTACGCTTCACACTACGTGGAAACAGCTCGGAGTCGCTGACAGAAATGGCTCCACGGGCCAGCACTCCGGACAGAGCTGCTGGGACGATTCGCTGACCAAATCAGGAAAGGAGATTACGGTGAGCCTGCAAGCGCACGGAAGCGTAGTCTACCGGGTGCGCTGAGCCTGGATTATATCGCGGCAGCCAATGATGACGGACGGTTACCCCAGACCCGTTCGTCTGCGCTATGCGAAACTGAATAGTCCGGACGGCCCTCCCCTGCGCTTTCCGGTGGAATCGCTCGATGGCCATTTTTCGATCTGCGTTCATTGCTCTTTCACGCAATCGTCCTCTTCGCCGTTTTCTCGAGCGCTCCCGAATGGGGGCGAGGCTGAGCTCGCGTTTCATCGCCGGCACCACTGTGGAAGATGCGCTGCAGGTTGCCGAAGCGGTCAACCGCCAGGGCATTGCCGTCACCCTCGATTCACTGGGCGAGAGCGTGACCACATCCGTTGAGGCGCATCGCGCCGCCGACGTTTACCACCGGCTTCTGGATGAGATCGCCAGGCGGCGTCTGAACGCCAATATCAGCATCAAGCTGACGCATATGGGCCTCGAGCTTTCGCCGGAACTGGCTGAAGAGGTCGCCAACAACCTGGCACAGCGCGCGCACGCCACGGGCAACTTTGTTCGCGTGGATATGGAGGATTCGCGCCTTACGCAGGTGACGCTCGATATTGTGCGGCGGGTCCACGCCCGCGCCGGCCTGCGGGACGCGATCGGAGCGGTTATTCAGGCGTACCTCTATCGGTCGCAATCCGATATCGAGCAACTGCTCGTCGACGGCATCCGGGTGCGGCTCTGCAAGGGCGCGTATAACGAGCCGCCCGAGGTCGCGTTCCCTCGCAAGTCCGACGTCGACCGGAACTTCGTCCGGCTGGCCGGCATGCTGCTCGAAAGCCCCATGCATCACGCGATCGCCACGCACGACGAGAACATGATTGCGGCGACCAGGCAGTTTGCCGTTCGCCACGGAATCGAGCCAGGCCGGTTCGAATTCCAGATGCTCTACGGAGTACGCCGCGACCTGCAGCGACGTCTGGTTCAGGAGGGGTACGGGGTGCGCGTGTATGTGCCCTTCGGCACGGAATGGTACCCGTACTTCATGAGGCGCCTGGCGGAGCGGCCCGCAAATGTGGTCTTCCTTGCCCGGAACCTGTTTCGCTGAACACGGCAAAGACTGACGCTTCAGCCCGCATATTCCTTTGGCCTATTGCCTTCCCGGCTGCGGCGCCTGAGGAAGAACTTTTTTCGGCAGGTAGCGCAACGCCACGGGAAATAACCGAAGAGCTTAAGAAGGCTTCTTTCAAGAATGCCCTTGCGTTCGATACGCCGCACTCGCTCACTGCTGCACTTGGGGCACTGCATATCTGCGGTCGCAGGGCCCAGGTTACTTTGGCTTTCAGAAGGCACTTACAGGATTCCTCAAGTTCTTGGCCCGCTCGATAAGTTGGATCCGAGACACGCCGGATTTTCGGGTCTATTCGGTGTGTGCCGGGCCCGGTCAATCGATTGTCTAGCAAACGAAGCCTGGGAAAGAGCTATTGCTTCAGTTATGCTTATCGGAATTTGGCGAGTCGCGCAAGTCCCTGACTTGCCACTCCGGCCACTGCCTGGGCCAAAATGGGAGAAGCGTTAAGAGATTCCGGCCGCTCCAGCCGAATTCCCAGCTTTGCGGCGTAGTTACGAAAGTGCTGGTCTACGTCGAACAGGATCTCAACGTGGTCGCATAGAAAGCCGATCGGCTGCAGGACAAGCCAGCGGGCACCGGCGGCAGCCATCTCCTCAAGCGTCTCCTCGACGGTGGGGCCGATCCACGGACCTCCGCTTGCTCCCTGGCTTTGGAATGCGAACCACCAGCGGGGAATCTCTGGCGTGCGCGCAGCAACCAGTTCGGCGGTTTGCCGCGCTTCGTCGGCATAGGGGTCGGCGCCGGTGCCGGGCCAGAGCCGCGGGCCAGATTCGCTTCCAGACTCATCGCCCTGGGGCGGCTGCACCGTGCGCGTGGGAACGCTATGGGCGGTAAAGAGCACTGGGACGGGTTGGCCCGATTCGGCTGAGAGCTTTTTGAGGGCTGGGCGCAGCCGCTCGGCAAAGGCGTCGGCGAGCAGCGGATTCTGCGCCCAGGCTTCGGTAAAGTCGATGCGCAAGCCGCCGGCTTCGGCTTCAACGGCGCGGCGGTAAAGGCCCACGCTGGTGCGGGAGTTCTGCGGCGCCATGCAGATGACGGCGGCTTCTTCGATGCCATCGGCGCGCATTTTCTTTACCACATCGGGAATGTACGGTCGCCAGTTACGCATGCCGACGTAGACCGGCACGGGCGTGCCGGCAATGGCCAATTCCTCTTCTACCAGCCGCGCCTGCTCGAAGGTGATTTCAGTCAGCGGGCTCTTGCCGATGAGGGAGTAGCGATGCTGAATCTCTTCGACAACGGCCGGCGGAACGAAACGGCCGCTGGTCACGTTGCGCAGGTATTCGGGGATCTGGTCCACGGACTCGGGCGTACCATGCGCCAGCAGCAGAACCGCTTGTTTACGCACGCGCTTCCTCCAGCCGGAACGCGTGAACCATCTTCACTACGGCTTGCACGTTTTCTACCGGCGTTCCGGGAACGATGCCATGGCCGAGGTTGAAGATGTGGCCGGCGCGGCCTCCGGCAGCGCGCAGAATTTCATTCACGCGGGCCTCGAGGATTTCGCGCGGGGCGAAGAGCGTGATGGGATCGAGATTGCCCTGCACGGCGTGGCCGTAACCAACCGCGCGCCATCCCTCGTCGAGCGGCTGCCGCCAGTCGAGTCCGATGACGTCCGCTCCGGTAGCAGCCATGGCGCCGAGCAGGCCGGCGGTTTCCACGCCGAAGTAGATGACGGGAACGCCCATCTGCTGCACGGCGCGAACCAGCCGCTGCGCGGCGGCAAAGGCGTACTCGCGATAGTCGGAGAGCGAGAGCGACCCGGCCCAGCTATCAAAGATCTGAATGACTTCCGCGCCGGCCTGCACCTGCAAGCTACAGTATTCAGTCAGCACGGCAACAATCTTGTCCAAAAGGCTGCTCCATGCAATGGGGTTGCCGTACATCAGCTTCTTGGTCTCGATGTAATTGCGCGAGCCGCCGCCTTCGATCATGTAGCTGGCCAGGGTGTACGGCGCGCCGCAGAAGCCGATGATGCCGCTGCGCTCGCGGAAGTGCGCGGCGACCTTCTGGATGGCGCGGGCCACGTAGTCGAGATCCTGCGCGCGATCGGTGCGCAGCAGGCGCACATCGTCCGCCGTGCGCACGGGATGGTGAACCACCGGACCTTCGCCTGCCTGGAATTCGAAGTCGAGGCCCATCGGCTCAAGGGGCAAAAGCAGATCGGCAAAGATGATGGCCGCGTCCACGCCGAGCTTTTCGGCCGCGGTGATGGTGACCTCGGCGGCCAGTTCGGGCTGCTTGCAGATTTCAACCAGCGTGTGGTGCTTGCGAACTTCGCGGTACTCCTGCATGTAACGGCCGGCCTGGCGCAGAAACCACACCGGCGTGCGATCCACGGGCTTGCGCAGGCAGGCACGCAGAAAACGGCTGCCCTGGAGAACGGTATCGCCGAGGTTCTCAGCGATGTTTTCGCCTCCGGCAGCTCTTTTTTCGACGGATGTCATATGGTTGATTTTAGCGAGCGGGCCGGTACAAGCGCCTGTAACCAGTTCCAGTCAGAATCCCCACGAGACCCTAGTGCTATTTTGAGGTAATGAAACTGCGACAGATTGTAGTCGTGTGCCTATGCTTGGCGTTTCTCCTTGGTTTAGCGACCCTCGCTGTCGTCTGGCGGTGGCGCTGGCTCAGCGATCCTCAAAACAGCACGGCAACTGGGGCGGCTGTGGCCATAATTATCGGC
The DNA here is from genome assembly GCA_030049955.1 of Acidobacteriaceae bacterium. The sequence continues at coordinate 1,195 of JASIJX010000383.1, read as the reverse complement.
CTACCAACGTTGCTGTTCGCTAGTCTCGCGACGGTGGCTGCAATTCAGTCTGCTCAATCGTCGCAAAGACAAGCAATCGCAGCCGACCGTGAGGCTGATGCGGCCATTGCACAAGCCGAGGCAGCTAGAGAACAAATTAAGCTTTCGAGGTTCCAATTCGAAGAAGAGCAGAAGCGCTTCCAGCAACAACAGCGAATCGATCGGCTTCGCGAAATCGCTGCTTACCAGCGATTGGTGGCAGAGGATGATGCGATGCGTCCACATTTCGTCATAACTGGCGCCTATTCTCTTACAAACGGGGCAAGCGTAGAAATCACAAACAATGGAGGCGGCGATGCGATCGACCTTGAGATCATCGGCCCCACAGTCGGGAGCGCGTCCGTTCGTTATGAAATTGTGAGAGCCGGAACAATGTTTCGATGTTCGCTCGATTTGATCACTATGCAAACGCATCCGGCTGTTTGCAAGTTCAGATCCCGGTTGGGCTCTACTTGGACCCTCCACCTGAGGATGCAGGGCGGGCTCAAAGAGGAGGTCGTTTCAGTTGTCCACCCTTATGCGGTAGAGGGGCCCGATCCGATCACCGTGTAGAGACATTCCGGGTAAACTATAGCTATGGCGGAGATACAGCGCAGGGAGACCCCGACGGTCAGGATCGGCCACGTTCGCGTGGGCTGGGAAGTTCCGGTTGTTGTGCAGTCGATGACCAACACCGACACGGCCGACGCGGAGAGCACCATCGAACAGGTAGCGGCCCTCGCCCTTGCCGGCTCTGAGCTGGTGCGCGTGACGGTAAACAACGAGGATGCCGCGGCGGCAGTTCCCTACATCGTCGAAGGCCTCGACAAGCGCGGCATCCGCGCACCCATCGTCGGCGATTTCCACTACAACGGCCACATTCTGCTCAAGAAGTATCCCGCCGCGGCCCGCGCCCTGGCCAAGTACCGCATCAATCCCGGCAATGTTTCCATCGGCCGCAAAGACGACGACAACTTCCGCACCATGGTCGAGTGCGCGGTCGAGAACCACAAGCCCGTGCGCATCGGCGTGAACTGGGGCTCGCTGGATCAGTCTCTTCTGACCAGAATGATGGACCAGAACAACAAGCGTCCCGACCCTCAGCCCGCCCGTGACGTAATGATGGAAGCGATGGTCGTCAGCGCGCTCGAATCCGCCGCGGCCGCAGAGCGCTACG
>JASIJX010000382.1 GCA_030049955.1 Acidobacteriaceae bacterium | reverse complement strand
GGAGATACTCCGCGACGAGCGGCGCGAGGAAGAAGAGCGTGAGCGCGGCCGCAATGGAGCGCTGCGGATAGGACATAAGCGCCTCGAGAAGCAGCGTGGGAAGTGTAATTCTTCCGGAATATGAGTGGGCGAATTTTTTCTGGCCGCGAATTGCGGGTCTTCCCCGAGCTTGGGAAAAACCGAAATCCACATCTCAGGGACCTATATTGCCCTAACAATGGTGCGGCTTTCGCGCATCTTTGCGCATATGCACCACTCCTGGTGAAATCCACAGGGCTGGCCGGGATTTGCACTTGCATCCACAGATGTAACGGAAGTACTGTCTCACCAACTGATGATCCTGTAGGAAAACGAAACGGGATTGCCGGAGTGGTTGGCAGGCAAGCCGGCCGGTGAAAACCGGAGAAACAGCGGCCGCCAGACACGCCAGAGGGTACAGGGTGCGGTGAAAGCTGCAGCCTGCAACGCTGGCACGGCCAGAGGAATGCGACGCCGGTGAGAACCGGAATGTTGAACCGCTGGTGCAGTTCCGGAGATGAACTGCAAGGCGGAAGCGCGGATACTCACCGGCGGCCAAAAGCCAGCGGTGGAAGTCCGGGTGAAGCTGAAAAGCTCATCGCAGGCCCAGCCGGAAGATGGGCCTCGGGCGAAAGCTCTGAGGTTGCCAGCCGGACGGCGCGGATGGAAGGAACAAAGGCGCAAGCTGGAGTTCGCCGTCGTGCCGGGAGCCGAAGGATCGGCAAGCGGCGCAAGCCGCGGGACGATCAAGCAGGCCTGGCCGGAAGATGAACCCCGAAGGGCGAAAGCCCGATGGGTTCGCAACCGGTCGAAACTGGAAGAGCAGCGCACGGCGAAAGCCGGGTGCGGTTCGGATGGGGACGAGCTGAAGGATCCGCATTCGATGCGAGGCGGAGAGGGATCGCCGGCGCGAGCCGGAGCAGATGCTCTCTGAGGAGAGTTGGAGTTAGCCGCTGGCGCAAGCCGGTGGCGCGGCAGTCAACTGACCTACGAGTTATCACGATGTGGAGACGCCAGGGGCTTCGGTCCTTGGCGTTTTCATTTGTGGCGGGATTTGCCTCGGTGGCTGATGCTGGGCAGGTAGAGGGCGGGAACTCTGCTCGTCTTCGGGATCAGGATCGCCGCTCGTTTCACTGTCTACAAGGATCAAGCTACCGTTTTGGCGAAAATACGTTCAGAATCCAAAAACTGACCCATGCGTGGTTAGTTCGGCGAGGGCTGCTCGACGTGGTCGACGACGAGAATTTGAATGGCAGCGTGCGTGGGTTTCAGCTTGAGGCCGAGCTGGTCGCGAAGGGCTTCGTCAAAAGTCGGTCCCTGTGCATCAAGCGGCGCGCCTGCGGCACCTGTAGGTTCGCCGCGATCAGGTAGCCAGTTCAAAGAGAAATCGTACCTTTCGTCGAGCGCAGTTCGATCCACTACCGGACGCCCGAACTGGGTAACCGGCGGAATGATCCCGAGATTAGCTGCAATTGATTGCAGCGTTACGTTCCGAGCGCCGAACAGAATTGTGTGGTTGGGTCCGTTGATGGCGCCGAAGGTACCGCAGATCGGCATGAATCCGCCCGGAGGAACGGAGGGTGAGGTAGGGTCGGACGGGGAGGTCCATTTGGCGTCGCAGGCGAGACCCTGTACGTGCGGACGGAGACGCGGTCCCATTGCGCCGGGTTTGGCAAGGACGAGAGCCAACACCGACTGCTCCTGCGTTTCATAGTGCACGACGAGATTAAAGCGATCGGCGAGGAGAGATTGCATCATCAGGCGCATCTGATCCTTCGTCGCATCCGTCGTGGGTGCTTTCGCACGGATCACAAATGGCTGTGTACCGACCCATTCGGGCAGATGGGCGACCATTGCATCCTCCTGTTTTAGCGTGAGCATGATCTTGTAAGCGAACTCAATGTAAGTCGGCAGCTTGAAATCGGCTGTGAAGTTCCCGCCGGGCGGAATAGGCGTGTCGTCAATGCTCAGGCCGAACGTTGGGGGAACAAACTTGCCAGGTTCACTGGGCCTGATCGATGCAACCTCGAATTGCATCTTGCCGCCCGCCGCGGCCTGCCACGCGGGGATGAGCTGCGGTGGCCGGGATGCAGGTGCCAGCGCGGACTGGGCTCGCGAGTGTGGCGATATCGACGACGCTGTTATAGCCGCGATCAATGCGACGACGGAGATCAGACTCCGCAATGATTTCGACGAGAACCTGCGATTACACCGGATCAGCGTTGGCACCGCTTTAGGCTACCTCCCTTTCACGGGGAGCGACTCACAACAATGACGCAGAAACACTCGATGCGCTCAAGCTTCTCAGGCTTTGGCACTTGATTCAGACTCGAATCCAGCCGTTACTTAGCCGGTTGGCCAATTATTGGTGGATCTAGTATTGCTTAGATCGACGGCCCTTCTGGCGGAGATGCCTCACTGCCGTACCATGGGAGTGCAATCCATTGAACGGAGCACTCTGTTGGCCTACGACGATTTGCGCGACTGGATGCATGCGCTGGAAAAGCATGGCGAGCTGCGCCGCATCCGCGAAGAGGTTTCTCCCGAGCTCGAAATTACTGAGATTACCAATCGCGTGAGCAAGATTGGCGCGCGCGGGAGTGATGCGTCCCACCCTTTCCGCAAAGAGCGCGGAAAGAATGGGGCACGGGAAGTGAGGGATGGAACACGGGAAGAGTATGCGCCTGGCGGGCCGGCGCTGCTGTTTGAAAACGTGAAGGGGCATGCTGGGCATAAGGTGCTCATCAACCAGTTCGGCAGCGAGCGGAGGATGGCGCTGGCGCTTGGTGTAGACCGGTTGGATGAAGTGGCGGAGCACATTACCGGGCTGATGAATGTGAAGGCTCCGGAAGGCTTGATGGACAAGCTGAAGATGCTTCCGCAGCTTGGGGCGCTGGCGAGCGCGTTTCCTAAAACCGTGAACCCGAAGGATGCCGCGTGCAAGGAAGTGGTGCGCCGCGAAGGGTTCGATCTGAACGAATTTCCGATTCTGAAGTGCTGGCCGCATGATGGGGGACGGTTCATTACGCTGCCTTGCGTGCACACGCGGGATCCGCGTAGTGGCAAGCGCAATATCGGCATGTACCGGATGCAGGTGTACGACGGGCAGACGACGGGCATGCACTGGCAGCGGCAGAAGGTTGCCGCGGAGCATTACCGGAATGCACTGCGGGCCGCGGCGCGTTTGACGGATGATGAGGCTGGGACGGATGCCGCGCGCGTGGCGATGATGGCTGAAACGGCGGGCGGTGCGGCGAGCATTCCCGATGGGGCTGCGACGGGGTTTCCGCAGGTTGCGCTCGGGAAGGTAAAGGGTTCGCGATTGGAGGTCGCTGTGGCGATTGGCACGGACCCGGCGACGACGTTCTCTGCGATTGTGCCGGCGCCGCCGGAGGTTGAGGAGTTCATGATTGCCGGGTTTCTGCGCGGAAAGCCGGTGGAGATTGTGAAGTGCGAGACGGTCGATCTCGAAGTGCCGGCGCATGCCGAGATTGTGCTGGAGGGTTACGTGGAGCTGGGCGAGCTGCGCAGCGAGGGACCGTTCGGGGACCATACCGGCTTTTACACGCTGCCGGATGATTACCCGGTCTTCCACCTGACCTGCATCACGCACCG
>JASIJX010000381.1 GCA_030049955.1 Acidobacteriaceae bacterium | reverse complement strand
ACCGGGCGAGGGGTGATTCAGTTTCGGAAGTGTCACAATCTGAACACATTGCCAAGCAAATAGGTTTTGAAACCGTGTGCATTGGCTTTCGGAGTGAAGTTGCCAACGGGAACACATTCGAAGATATAAGTGTTCGGCTTGTCGAGCAGGACTGAGAAGAAGCGCGGCGCGTGAAAATCGGGACCTCTCTCGACTCTTCCGACCGGTTCAGTTCCCATCCCGTTCGAACTGAGAGATCTCTAATTCGACAAAACAGGCCCTGCTTATATTATCTACATTCCGGGGGGAAGCATATCACCGAGGAGGGCAGAGATTGAGGGCGAATGCTCGCGCCTGATACGGTGTGAAGGACGTTTCGAGGGCTCCAGCAGCGAGCATTGCCGGACCGCCCAGCGGTCCTTGCTCGTTGACTTCGCGCGCCCTACTCGGCGTAGCTCGATCCAGGTCACTGTCGACACTTACGACCACCTCGTTCCGAGCGCACATGTCACCTTCATCGAGCGCCTGGACGCGAAGCCGAAGATGAAGCGGCCAGGCGGAAGCGACCAGACGCAACTCAGGCGCAACCACCCGGTGTGGTTGCGCCTGCAATGTCTGCATAAGTTGCCGCTTCCAAATGGTTGCGGGGGCGGGATTTGAACCCGCGACCTTTGGGTTATGAGCCCAACGAGCTACCGGGCTGCTCCACCCCGCATTCACAGTGTAGCAATTGGCTATTGCAGGGTCAATCGCGTTGACGGGGCTTCTACGCCCGCTTCCGGCTTGCGCAGCTGCTGATGCATTATCCGGTACACTGCGGAGGACCGCTGCACCGCCGCGGCCACTGGTTGCGCGAGAGGACAGCCATCTATGCCCCAGCTCTACATTTCTGTTCTGGCCATTATCGTTGCTGTTTTGCTGGGCGTGGCCGTGTACCAGACGGTCCGGGTGAGGACGAAGGCGGACTACCTGGTGGCCGGCCGATCGCTTTCGGCCGTGGTGCTGGTGCTTACGCTCCTCACCTCGTGGATTGGCGCAGGGTCGCTTTTTGCCGGAGCAGAAAATGCCTATCGCAACGGCTTTGCGGCGTTGTGGCAGCCGGCAGGCGGGTGGCTTGGGCTGGTGCTCATCTACTTTATTGCCCCGCGTGCTCGCAAGTTCGCGCAGTTCACGCTGCCTGACCTGCTCGAGGCGCGCTATAACCAGACGGCGCGCGTGCTTGGCACAATTGCCATTCTGTTTGCCTTCACCGCCATCACCAGTTACCAGTTTCGCGGTGGAGGAGATGTGCTGCACCTCATCTTTCCGGATGCGGTCAGCTCAAACCTCGGCACTTTCATCATCGCAGCGTTCGTTATCGTCACCACGGCTATGGCCGGGATGTCGTCGGTTGCGTATATGGATGTGGTGATCGGCACGACTGTCACCGTCATCTGCATTGTTGCGGCGCCCATGCTGCTGGCCAGAGCAGGCGGATGGAGTGGCCTGCACGCCGCGCTGCCGCCCACGTATTTCCAGGTGCTGGGCAACTATCGGCTCGGGCTCGGCGGCGTGGAGCAATCCGCAAGCATGGGCTTGATTCGCGCGCTCGAGTTTTTTGTCCCCACTCTATTGCTTATGCTCGGCAATCAGGTGATGTACCAGAAGTTTTTTTCCGCGCGCTCGGAGCGCGACGCGCGCATCTCGGTTGTGGGCTGGACGCTGGGAACGCTGGTGCTAGAGACGCTCATCGTTGCCATTGCGGTTTTCGGGCGTGCGCTTTACCCCACTGGCGAAGTTTCGTTGCACCCGCGCGAAATTATTCCCTATACGGCGCGGCACGGACTGCCCGCGCTCATGGGTGCGCTGCTGCTTGGCGCCGTCTTCGCGAAGGTTATCTCCACGGCCTCGAACTACCTTTTCTCGCCGGCCACCAATCTCGTCAACGACATATTCGTTCGCTACCTGGCGCCGAGCGCCTCTAACAAGCGCGTCCTGATCGTTTCGCGCCTTGCCGTAGTGCTGCTCGGGTGCTGGGCGCTCTATCAGGCGGTGTATGCCGAAAGCATCCTGGCCAAGATGCTTTATGCCTACACCATCTATTCGGCGGCGCTTACGCCGGTGGTGCTTGCAGCGTTCTACTCGCGCCGCGCTACGGCGTGGGGCGCAGTGGCTGCGATTGCTACGGGAACTGTAGTTACGCTGGTTTGGGATGCGCCGGGCGTGAAGGCTCTGTTCCCGTCCATCCTCGCGCAACGCGACGCCATCTTTCCTGCGCTCTTTGCCGCTGTCGCAGCGCTGATTCTCGTAAGTCTTGTCACGCCGCGTCCTTCGGAGCAACAGTTGAGCCTGATCTCCGATCAAGCCTCGTCCCAACATTCGGTTGAAGCGTCTTAGACCCTGCGCCAACTTGCGACGGCCGTCGCTGAAAGGCAACCAACTGCACCGCACTCCGTCTAATTATTTATGGAGCGTGAGTGGTGTTGTCTGCCTTATTGCTGACCGTTCTCCGGCTGCGATACATCGCGGCCGTTGCTCTTTTGGCATCCGCTCTGCCTGCATTTGCCTCGCTGGGCGGGGATGTCACGTCCGTTGAGGCAGACCGCGCCCAGATGGCGGCGAGCGTGCGCGTCACACAACCATCCGGCACTTACAGCGTCCATGAAATCCAGTCGCCGCAGGGAACGGTCGTCAACGAGTATGTCTCGCCGGCCGGCAAAGTATTCGCCGTCACCTGGCGCGGTCAGTTCATGCCGCAGATGCAGCAGATCCTGGGCAATTATTTTGCGGAGTATTCGGCAGCGTTGCAGACACAACAACGCCGTTACGGACATCGGCCGCTTAACATTCAGCGGCCTGATCTTGTGGTGCAGACTGGCGGCCGCATGCGCGACTACTTTGGCCGCGCTTATGTGCCAGGCATGCTGCCGCAAGGCGTCAGCGCTGATGCAATTCGGTAAACCCGCGGGAGACTTCAGTGCGAAGGCAGTTTGCTATCGTTCTCATCGCCGCAATGGGATTTGCCGCAGGGTGTGGCGGCGGCAAGAGCAACTCAAGCAATGTCTCAACCTCCAGCACGGGCAGTTCCGGGAGCAACGTTCTCTCCATCGCTGTCGATGGCGGCCCATTTGCCAGTGAGGCAGATGGGTCTATTTATGAGAATGCGGCCTTCGCCAGCGCGACCATCTGCGCTCCCAGCAGTTCCTCGAACTGCGTCACAATCGACCATCTTCTGGTCGACACCGGTTCCACAGGCCTGCGTGTCTTTGAGTCAGCGGTGTCGGCGCTCAATTTGCCCGCGGTCGATGCTTCAAATGGTTCGGCTGCCTATAACTGCGTTTCCTTTGTCGATGGCTCTTTCATGTGGGGAGCTGTCCAAGAGGCGGATGTGACGATGGGCGGTGAAACCGCGGCGAAGTTGCCAATCCAGGTGATCAGCAGCAGCAACACGGGCGTCCCAACAAGCTGCTCGAACGGCAGTACTGCGAACGAAAACACGGCGACGCTTCTTGGCGCGAACGGCATTCTTGGCGTCGGCGTGGAGCCGACCGACTGTTTTTATGCGGGCGCGAGCGTTTGCGATTCTGCCTCCGGCATCAGCAGCACTCCACCATTCCCCGCCTATTACACGTGCTCGGGCGGCACGTGCAATCCCGCATTCATCGCCGAAGCCAATCAGGTAACCAACCCCGTGGTGTTGTTGCCCAGTGACAATAATGGCGTGATCGTCGAGTTGCCAGCCGTGTCAGGCACGGCAAAGTCTGTTACCGGCTCGCTCATCTTCGGCATTGGCACGGAATCGAACAATCAGCTCTCTTCGAGTGCCACGGTCTTCACGCTCACGTGCGACGATTTCACCACTGTCCTTAACGGCCAGACGCTCGGCGTCACCGACACCAGCACCTGCACCGGGCCGGGCAGCTTTATTGACAGCGGATCGAACGGACTGTTCTTTCCCAACGTTCCCAACCTTCCACAGTGCCCTTCGAATACCTCTGTCGGCGATCTTTCTTCCTTCTACTGCCCGTCGTCTACTGAGACGCTCTCGGCCACGAATCATGGCCAGAATGGCACATCGAAAGATACCAGCTTCACCGTGGCCAACGCGGAAGACCTCTTTACATCGTCTGACGCTGCATTGAACGGACTGGCCGGAATCAACCCGACGGGCGTTGGTTTCGACTGGGGGCTACCGTTTTTCTTTGGCGTGAATGTCTACAACGCTATCGACACCAAGGCTGTTCCCAACGGCGCGCCAGCTGCTCCCTGGTGGGCGTACTAGGGGCGACGACTCTTCCGTTCAAAAAATTCATTCGACCAGCCGCAGTTTCCGTCTTACACTGGCGAGCGATGCCCGTCGCGCAACTCACCCTGGAAGTTCGCATTGAACACGCTCAGTCGCTCAAGGACCGGCGGCAGGTGGTGCGCTCCATGAAGGACCAGTTGCGGCAGAGCTTCAATATTTCGGTTGCGGAAATGGACGAGGCCATCACCTGGCAGTCGGTGACGCTGGGCGTGGTGGCAATCTCCCGCTCACGCGACTACCTGCACGGCCTGATTGAAGAGGTCGAGCGAGCCGCGCGGCGCATGGCTGTCGAACTCGGCGCCGACCTAGCTGATTCCTTCTGGGAGTATGTGGAGAGCTGAAGGATGAAAAGCAGGTCTTTTACTCGCGCTGATCGTTCAGGATAACAGCGCGATTTTGAAACCTGACCGCAACTGCTTCCTCACCGGTTTCTCTGCTTCTCGTGAATCACCATCCAGTTGATCCCGAACTTGTCACGGAACTGGCCGAAGCGATACGCGAAGAACGTCTCTCCCATAGCCATGAACACTTCGCCGCCGTCGCTGAGCGCTTTGTAAATCCGCTCAGCGTCTTCATCGGTATCGACGCTCAGGCACACGTAGGCGCTGCGCATCGGCTGAGTGCGCTCTGGCGGACCGTCGCTGGCCATCATCAGGGTGTCGCCCAGGTTGAACCGCGCGTGAATGATGTTCTCAGGTTTAAACCCCGGCGGCAGGTTCTGCGGAGCGCCGTGTGCGCTCATCTCCGCAAAGGTTCCCTTCATCAGCACCTTCGCGCCCAGGTGTTTCTCGTAGAACGCCAGCGCCTCGGCACAATTGCCGGGGAAGTTCAGGTAGGTGTTCACCTTCATGGTTGCGATTTTCCTTTCGGGGATTTCTTTAATGCCGTCGCTGCAACGCTGCTTGCCGTCTCCGCTTGTGATCCTGATAAATGAGAATTGAAGGGTGGAATCAGCGGCGTCGGATCGCGCTTCTCCCATCGACGGCGCGTCTCGGCCAGCACCGCCGCTCGGTTTTTCTCTATCTCATCCACTACCGCGCAGGGCGCGTCGGTCTGCTCGTGGCGCGCACCCCAGATCAGCATTTCGAGGAGCACCGGCGCCAGCGCGATTCCTTTCGGCGTCAGCCGGTAGTGCATGCTGCGGCCGTCACTTCCCGCGGCTTCGCTGGTTACAATGCCGCCTGATTCCAACCGGTGCAGACGGTCAGACAGGATATTAGTCGCAATCCCTTCACCCGAATGTTGAAATTCGCGAAATGTTCGGTAGCCGCGCACCATGATGTCGCGCACGATCAAGAGCGACCACCGGTCGCCAAACAGATCGAGTGCGATACTCACGGGACATCCTGACCGCCGTTCAGGCCGCTGTTCAGGCCGCCGCTCTGGGGTGGTTCTCTTCGCCACGGACCGATGGTACGAAATTTGACTTGCAAAATGCAATCTACTTCTGCGTAGAATCCTTCTCATGAGCGCTCTGGCCCATTCCTCCCGTATCACGCCTTTTCTGTGGTTCGATTCGAATGCCGAGGAGGCTGCCGATTTCTATATCTCCATCTTTCCCAACTCGCGCCGGACTGGCGAACTGCGCAATACCGGCGACGCGCCCGGTCCGAAGGGTGGTGTCCTGACCGTCTCATTCGAGCTCGACGGTCTCCAGTTCACTGCTCTCAATGGCGGCCCGGCGTTCCGCTTCAATGAAGCTGTCTCGTTCGTCATACGCTGCGAGAAGCAGGAGGAGATCAACTACTATTGGTCGCGCCTCACGGCCGGCGGGCAGGAGGTGCAGTGCGGCTGGCTGCGAGACAAATTCGGCCTGAGCTGGCAAGTTGTCCCTGCGCATTTGCCTGAGCTGCTTCGCCATTCCAAAGCCATGCAGGCGATGATGAAGATGAAGAAGTTCGACATTGCGGAACTTGAGCGCGCCGCACGGTCTTAACCGCGCGGCCGTTGTTCTGGCGCAAACCCGGATGAAGCAGTTTCTCGAAAAATACATTTTTTTCAAACTAAGTGTGGGAAACAAGAGACTTAGCGGATCAGATGCCGCAAGTGTGTGAAAACAAAGATCGATGTTTGCAAGTGTTGAAAGCAAAAGAGTTCCGCTGCTGCTGGGCGATTGCGATTTCATGGTTGCGACTTCGCGCCAGAGTCTCAACTTAGCAAAATCCAGCTGAATTAATTGCAATGTTTGCAAAGAAGTTCGATTGCAGGTTGCTTTTGACGTGCGTTCCTTAGATGGGGCCGAACCAGATGCGGCCGAACCGGCTTTTTCAGGTGTTCGAAACGTGAGCCCGAGTGAAGGCATTTAGATTGCGCGACCTCTGCTATCCTGATGGGTTTAGCTCAGGCTAGGAGGCGCAGATGCCGGAACACAGGGCGCGCAAGCATCATCAGGACCGGGTGGCTGAGGCGCTGCGCGAAGAGATCGGCGCCATGATTGAAGGCGAGCTCACGGATCCACGCATTGCCTTCTGCTATGTGAGCGAAGTGGTGCTCAACCCCGGCGGCAAATCGGCGCGCGTGTACGTGGCAGTCGACAACTCAGTTGCCGATATCGCCAAGGCCGAAGCGCAGACCATCGCGGCTCTCGAGTCCGCTAAAGGTCACATCCGCTACGAGCTGAAGGAGCGGATGGGCGTGCGCCACGTTCCCGATCTCAGTTTTCTGGCCGATCGCTCGGGGCGCTTTCAGGCGAGGATCGAAGAACTGCTCGAGCGCGCCGGCAAGTCTTCGCGCCGGGCAGAACAGCAAAAGCCGGGGGAGCAGAGACTGGGACAGCGCAGTCCGGGGCACCGTGGGCCGGAGCTGCAGAAGCCGCCATCGAACGAACAGCCAGCGAGCGACCGGGAAGCTCCTCAGCAATAACGCAGGCCGGCTTCTCCCGCTCTTGGGGACCAGCCCCGCCAATCTGATAGCCTTGACCCTGACTGCACACGGAGAAGAGTCTCTGTTTGCGAGACCGGGCGTTTCCCGAAGTTCTGGAAGTTGAGCGGTTTCGCTTTACCTGCGTGCCGGCCTTGCTGCGCGCGGGCCCGGTCTGTAGTCGCCGGTTTGTGGTTTTGGAGAACTGCTGGAAATGGGATCTCAAGGGGAATCGCCTGTGACCCCGGATCTGCCGCAACAGAATTTGCTGCAAAGTCGCGGCAGGAGTTTTCTCGCCTGGGCCACCACCCGCGAGGCGGTGGTCTTTCTGGCGTTTACTGTCTACTTTCTGCTCTACGGCGTCGTGCCTATCTTCGGCGGCGACGGCATGGGACTGGTCGGCGCCGATGAGCCGCGCTACGCGCAGATCGCCCACGAAATGCTGGTGCGCTTCGACTCTGCCCATACGATCGAGGGCAAGCTGAGCGCCTGCGTTACGCCGTACCTCTATGGCCGCCCGTGGCTGGAGAAGCCTGCGCTCTACTACTGGCGGGCCATGTTCCTGTTTCAGGATTTTGGCGTACACGATTGGAGCGCGCGGCTGCCTTCGACTTCATTCGCCTTCATCATGATCTGCCTCATCTACCTGCATATGCGCCGGTTCCGGCCGGGCGGGCATCTGGATGCGGCGCTGATCACTGTGGCTTGCGCGGGCATCATTAGCTTTTCGCGCGGCGCCTCGACAGACATGCAGATGGCCGCGCCACTCTGTATCGGCCTGCTGGGGTGGTACGCATGGTACGAAACCGGCTCAAAGTTCTGGCTTTATGACATTTATTTTTTTACCGGACTGGCGACGCTAGCCAAGGGGCCGGTTGCGCCATTTCTGGCCTTCGTCATCATCGCCGCCTTTGCCCTTCTGCGCAAGGAGTGGCATATCGTCCGCCGTTCGCTTTGGTGGCCGGGCATCGTGCTTTACTTTGCCATGGTGCTGCCATGGTTCATCGCTGTTCAGCACCAGAACCCAACCTTTTTCCGCGAGTTTTTCCTCGAGCACAATCTGGAACGCTTCGCTACCGACCGGTTCCAGCATGAACAGCCCTTCTGGTACTACCTGGCCGTAGTTGTGCTGGCTGTGATGCCGTGGTCGGTGGTTGCGCTGCGGGCACTGATTGACGGCATTCAGACTTCGGTGGCGGAGTGGCGCCTACGGCATTCCAAGGCCGGCAAGCCGGTTTCGGTCAACCGGCCAGGCGACGCTTTTCCCGAATTTCTCGTTCTCTGGGCGCTGATTCCAATCATCTTCTTCAGCTTTTCTCAATCCAAGCTGCCGGGCTATATTCTGCCTTCCATTCCGCCCATTACGATTCTGACCGGCGATTTTCTGTTCCGCCGCCGTCCGAATCCGTCGAATCAAAACCCATCCAGTCCGGGCGGCCTCAATCCGTGGATTCTCCTCGGCCACTCGCTGGTATGCGGAATCATGACTCTGGTGGTGCTGCTGCTGCCGTGGTTCGTCGCTCATGGCGAAGCTATGCCGCCGGGGCCTGTTCTGGCTGCGGCCGGCGCGGCTGCGGTGGGAGCGGCGCTGCTTATCCTGATCGTGACAAATGCTTTCGGCGTCCACCGTCTCCGGCTGGTTACCTGCTCGGTACTGGTGGTCCTGATGTTCTTTCTCTATGGCGTCGGTCCATTCTTCGGCATCCCCGCCATCAATTCCACCAAACGCGTCATCCATCTGCTCGACCGCACTTATTCAGCCCGGCCGCTGGCCCAACGGCTGGACTCGATTGCGCCGGCCGACGAGACGGTCGCCGTATTCAGGGTGCGCCGCGACGTCGAATATGGCCTTTCCTTCTATCGCAATCACGAGGTTGTGAACTATGAGGAAAGCGGCGTGCCGGACGAACAACATCTGCTCGTGGTTCGCGTTACAGGCCGCCACGGCGCAGACCTGCACACCCAGGCCGCACTCGAAGAGTACCTGGAAGGCCGACATTACGAGGAACTTTTCGGCTGGCCGGAACAGGGTCTGGAAGTGTACCTTGTCGGGAAGCGCTGAGGATCGTCTTCGGGCAGCGAAAAGGGTGCTGTGCGATTGACGCGAATCGAGCTTGCGGACGTTCCGCAGTCATGTCAAAGTGACCGCATGGCTTTGCGGGGAGAGTCGCATCCGTTTTGGCTCATGAGCGAGCAGTTGCGTCTAAGCGAACAGAGAAGCATGGCAACCGGCACATCTATCGAAATCCTTGACCTGCGGCACTTTGCCTCGCACAAGCTGCGCCCGGTACTGGAGGCCGAAGGCGAGATGTGGCGGCAGCGCCTGCACTGGGATTACCGCGCTTCGGCCAAGCTGCTGATGCAGTACCTGGACAGCCACATGCTGCCCGGCTATGCGGCCATCGAATCTGACCAGCCTATCGGCTACGTTTTCAGCGTTTATGAAGAGACCAAAGCGGTGGTCGGCGAGGTGTTTGCCATGGCCGCTGCGGACGCTCCTTCGTTCGGGCCCGGTTCGGCGCACGCGGTTGAGGAGACCCTGCTTCGGCATCTGCTCGAACTGCTGGTCAATTCGCCGCAGGTGGAGCGCATCGAATCGCAGCTGCTTCTGCACCCTTCCGGCTCTCATGCGGATATCTTCCGCGAGTCAGGGTTTGAGATCTTCCGCCGGCTCTACATGGTGCAGGCACTGCGCGACCACTGGACACAGCCGCGGGCCAATCTGCCCGCCGGCCTTGAGCTGCGCGCCTGGAGCGAAGAGGATCTGACGCCCGCAGCGCGGCTCATCTGCGAAGCATATCACGGTCATCCCGACAGCCTGATCAACGATCAGTACCGCACCATTCACGGATCGACGCGCTTTTTGAACAATATCGTGCGGTATGCGGGCTGCGGCGCTTTTTCGGCTCCGGTTTCTCACGTGATCGTGGACCGCACCCGGCGCGAGCCGGTTGCGCTGATCCTAGGCTCGCGGGTGAGTCCGCAGAGCGGCCACATTACCCAGCTTTGCGTTCATCCGGCCTATCGCCGCAACGGCCTCGCGCGGCTGCTGCTCTCGATTGCCGCATTCGGCTTTATGCGCCAGGGTGCAACCGAGATTTCGCTCACGGTAACGGAAGCCAACGATCACGCGATCGAGCTCTACCGGCAGGAAGGCTACACTTGCCAGCACGCCTTTGACGCGTCTGTATGGGAGCGGCGGCGCGGTTGAGAGAACCGCTGCAATCTACGGCGCGATGAAATACATTACCCAGCTCAGCACGATGGCCGAGCCTACAAACAGCGCGAAGCAATAAACGCCGTAGCGGAACATCCGCCGTGGAGTTTCGCGCTGGGTGATGCCGAACACCGTGGACGCAAACAACGCGAACAGGAGAACGGCCAGAAAATGCGAGGGACGGAACACTAGGACTCTTTCCTCCCGGTTCGCAGATTGTGCGCGTCAACCGCGGCAATCACGTTCAAAAGCCCTGCCACCACGATGAACTTGCTGCCGTAATCGGCGGTCGTCACCTGCACCGGCGCCGCGCCCAGCCCGAGAGCCCGGCCCACGAAGTACATTGCGCCATTGCCCAGGTCGCCGACTAGTCCCAGCAGGTCCAGAAGGTCCTGGGCGCTGGTGTAGAGCTTGCCGTGCATCGCCAGCCCCAGCGCAAACATGCATACGATCGCAGCGGCGAGCAGCGTTCCGCGAATCCACTTGCCGACGAGGAAATGCCCCGCGCCGGGCACGAGCCAGCCGGCGATCAGCGGCATGTAGACGAACCCTTGGGCGGCACCATGATCTGGGACTTTGCCTGCAGCGGCCTTGTTGGGCATAGTTGCCATTCCTTCTTGACTATAGCGCATGGACCCCCGTTGCATTGATACCGTGCGTGGCCGCTGCCGGTAGCCGGCTAATTTCCTGTCGGAATGATTCCAGCGTTCTCCACCATCAGGATCAGGGTGCGCTGGGGCGCGCGGGTGCGGTGCATTACAGCTCGGGGAACCACGAATCCCTGGCGAGGGTTCAACTCCACCGTCCGTCCCTCCAGGTCGATCAGAAGCTTTCCCTCAACCACGTAGAAGAACTCGTCATCCTCGTTGTGCTTGTGCCAGTGGTACTCGCCTTCGATAATGCCCACGCGGACCACCGATCCGTTGACCTGACAAAGAGTCTGGTTGAACCACCTGTACGTGCACGCGCCTGCGATGGCCTGCAGGTCGATTAGTTCCAGAGGGCCGTGCAGGACGTTCAGCCGCGTTTCGTATGGATACGCCGTCGTTTCCGCCATAACCGCTCCTCCAATGCGGAGACTATAACAACAACTTCTTTAGCTCGCCGGCATCACGAGGTCAAGCTGTTATAAGGTTCTCAGCACTTTCATCGCTTCGTGGAGGTCTTCAACCATGCTTCGCCGCATCTGCGCTCTTGTCTGCCTTGTTCTCTTTTTTGTTTTCATCAGCGCAGTCGGCCGCGCCCAATCCGCTCCTCAGCCGCAGCCGCAATGGGTCGGCGCCTGGGCTGCGTCGCCCATGCTGGCCGAGGGCGGCTTTCACGTGCGGCCGTTTTGCGGAACTACGTTGCGCGAGATCGTGCATCTTTCCGCGGGCGGACCGAGAATCCGCGTCCGCTTCACCAACGAGTTCGGCGCCGATCCGCTGACCATCGCAGACGCGCACGTGGCGCTGAGCGCCGGCGGGGCAAAGATCCAGCCGGGCAGCGATCGCCCGATTACTTTCGCCGGCTCGTCGACGGTGCGGATTCCTCCTGGCGCTGTCATGTACTCCGATCCAGTCGATATCGCGGTCGCGCCGCTTTCCGACGTTGCCGTCAGTTTTTACATTCCGTCGCAGATCATGCGCAGCGAAACCTACCACGATTTCGCCGACCAGGACAATTTCTTTGTCACCGGCGACGTAGCGCAGGCAGCCGATCTGGAGCAGGGAGCTGGTCAGGAAGTTGGCCAGGCAACAGTCCTGGGTTCCTGGTACTTCTTTGACGGCATCGACGTGCCTTCAACCGAAGGCTCGCGAGCTATCGTCGCGCTGGGCGATTCGATTACCGACGGCGCACACTCGACGCGCAACGCCAACCGCCGGTGGCCGGATTTTCTGGCCGAGCGTCTGCAGCAGGACCCGCAACTCAAGGCCGTTTCGGTTCTTGACGAGGGCATCGGCGGCAATCGCGTGCTCAACGACCAAACCGGTCCAAATGCTTTGGCACGTCTTGACCGCGATGTGCTTGCGCAGAACGGCGTGCGGTACGTGGTCGTGCTTGAGAGCATCAACGACATCGGGCGGTTGGCACACCTTTCGGCGCCGGAAGACGACGTGACTGCCGAGCAGCTCGAGGCCGGTCTGCGCCAGATTGTGGACGCCGCACACGAGCACGGAATCAAGGCGATCGGCGCGACGCTCACGCCTTACGGCGGCGCGAACTATTACTCGGAAAAGGGCGAGCAGATCCGTGAGCAGGTGAATGAGTGGATCCGCACGAGCGGCGTCTTCGACGGCGTGGCCGATTTCGACAAGGCCACGCGCGACCCGCAGAACCCCAATGCTTTTGCCGCCGCTGACGATTCCGGCGACCATTTGCACCCGAGTGACGAAGGGTATCGAGCGATGGCCGCGAGCATCGACCTTGCGCTCTTCGCGAAATAGCCTGCCGGAAATTTCATTACCTGGGGAAACACCCAGGGTGAAAAGCGCATCGATGCCATGGAAGGAGACAGTGAATGCGTTCATTCCCCAGCAGTTGCGCCCCGCTCTTACTGGCGGCGGCATTGCTTGCGCCGAATATTACAGGCTGCGCGGTTCACGCGCGCGTCTACGATCCGTACTATCACGACTACCATAATTGGGACACGGAGAACGGTTATTACGTCCAGTGGGAGCATGACACTCACCGCGATCACAAGGATTTCAATAAGCGCAGCAAGGACGAACAAAAGGAATACTGGGATTGGCGGCACAGCCA
>JASIJX010000042.1 GCA_030049955.1 Acidobacteriaceae bacterium | reverse complement strand
TGAAACTTGCCGGTTACGCACGGTGAGACGGATTGTCAAGGTCTCGATTTGAAAAGAGTGAACGTTTGTCCAACCAGGTTGCTTATCCGGGGACTGGATCAGCGAGGGCCCCGTTGCAGGATATGTACGGCATCATTACCCCATCTTCTCTTTTTTTTGAACGCCTTCATGCCGGGGTTCCGACCATCGACCCAAGCCGTCACGAATTATTGATTGACGGCCTGGTTCAACGCCCACTGATCTTTACGATGAAGGACATCCGCCGTATGCCGTCTGTATCGCGGCACCACGATTGATCCTGCGAGTTGTTGTAAGCGAGGAAAGTGAAATCTTTGAGGCGAGCACGATGGAGCCAACCCATTGAAGTGGGAATTGGGCAGGAGAACGGGGGCCAAGGGGGACCGGCGTTGCCTCGGAATCCCGCAGGGGCAAAAAACAGCTTGCGCTGCTCGAAATTGACCTTGCTCGAACCTATTTCTTATACTTATTCCATGCAGTCGGCGCACCAATGTTGTTGTTGTTGCTCCTCGCGGGCTTGTCCTGCTGAGTTGAGCGATGGGGCGCGCGAGCATTTCCGCCCTTAGTCTCTGCTTTGCCGAACTCAGTTGGACCGGCCCAGCTTCTACATTTTACGGTTTGCGCTTACGCATTTCCTTGAACTGTTCCCATTCATCCCAATGAGAGAAGAGATATTCAGCCCGGTAATGTTCACCAAAACTGAACGGGGAAAAATCGAGCTCGGCTCTACGCTAGTTGAGCGCATCGGAAACACCCCGCTTCTGCGTCTTGACACAGTAGTTCGCGGTCTTGCGAGCGTTAAACTGTTGGCCAAAGCGGAATGGCATAACCCGGGCGGCAGCGTGAAAGACCGCGCGGCTGCGGCCATGGTTCGTGAGGCGCAAAAGCAGGGGCGGCTGCGGCCGGGTACGACGCTGCTTGATGCAACTAGCGGCAATACGGGAATTGCGCTCGCCATGCTCGGAGCGGCACAGGGCATCCCGGTACTGCTGGCGATGCCCTCGAACGTGTCGCCGGAGCGCAAGCGGATTCTGAAGGCATATGGGGCGCAGGTGGAGTGGACCGACCCCGACCAGAGCTCTGATGGGGCTATCCGTCGCGCCCGGGAGCTTGCCGGGAACGACCCGCAGCGCTTCTGCTATTTGGACCAGTATTCGAACGATGCGAACTGGCGCGCTCATTATGAGACGACGGGGCCGGAGATATGGCGGCAGACTGAAGGCCGCATTACCCATTTTGTAGCGGGACTTGGCACCAGCGGAACCTTCATGGGAACCACGCGCAAGCTGAAGGAACTGAATCCTGAAATTCAGGCAATCAGCATGCAGCCGGATTCGCCGTTCCACGGCCTCGAAGGCCTGAAGCGCATGGCGACCTCGATTGTGCCGCGGATCTACGATCCCGCGCTTGCCGATCGAGCTCTGGAAGTTGAAACCGAGGCGGCCTATGCAATGGCCAAGCAACTGGCCCGCGAACAGGGGTTGCTGGTCGGCATCTCGGCAGCAGCGGCGGTGGTAGCAAGTGTTCAGATCGCACGCGAAGAAGCTGCTGCCGGACGCAGCGCAGTGATTGTAACGGTGCTGCCCGATTCGGCAGATAAGTATCTCAGCGACCGCTTCTGGGAGGAAGGATGAGCACACTGCGGGTGACAAGAGCTGTTTTCGATGCAATTCGCGCGCACGGCGAGAGAACCTATCCGCACGAGTGCTGCGGCGTCTTGCTCGGGCAGGGAACCGAGGACGGCTGGCGCATCGAATCCGCGGTAGAGGCTGGAAATACGCGCACGGATTCGGCGCACAACCGATACAGCATCTCACCGGGAGAGCTGGTAAAGATCGAGCGGGAGGCGCGGCGCCAGGGATTCAGCATCGGAGGCTTCTATCACTCCCACCCCGATCATCCGGCGCAATGGTCGCCGACAGATTTCGCCGAAGCGCACTGGATCGGCTGCTCTTATGTGATTACCGCCGTCACGCGGGGTAAGGCGGCGGTGACGAATTCTTTTGTTCTGACGGGATCGACCGAGGAAGACAAGCGTTTCGAGACGGAAACGATTCATGTCATCGAAGTCGCCGAGGCGCCGCCCGCGGGCTGTTAAATCAAATAGGAGAGAAAGGAAGAAAAGATTGCATGACGATTTTCATTCCAACCCCCTTGAGGGCTTTTGCCGGAGGCAAAGACAGCGTCGAAATCGACGCAACCACGGTTGCAGGCGCTCTGGACAAGCTGACGCAGACCTTTCCGGACCTGCGCAAGCACCTGTTTAGCGCGGAAGGTAAGCTGCGTTCATTTGTGAATGTGTATTTGAATGATGAGGATATACGCTATCTGCCGGCGAAAGAAGCGACGGCGGTCTCGGCCGGAGATACGCTTTCGATTATCCCTTCGATTGCGGGAGGATCGGTTTCCGCAAGGCTGACGATAGGCCGAGGGCGGCGATAGTTGGCTCAAACCCGATAAAGCAGAGGATAACCATTATGGCGACGACAACTCAGCCCGTAGCATTACCCGAACTGACGAAGGATGATCTCTCGCGCTACTCGCGCCACTTGATCCTGCCCGAAGTAGGTGTGGAGGGGCAGCGCAAACTGAAAGCTGCGCGCGTGCTTTGCGTAGGTACGGGAGGATTGGGTTCGCCGCTGGCGTTGTACCTGGCTGCGGCGGGCGTTGGCACGCTCGGGCTGGTTGACTTCGACGTGGTCGACGAGAGCAATCTGCAACGCCAGATCATCCATTCGACGGCCGATATCGGCCGCAAGAAACTCGACTCGGCCGAGGAGAAGCTCAAGGCACTCAATCCCGTACTCAACGTTATCAAGCACGACACGCTGCTTTCGAGCGCCAATGCGCTCGACATTCTGAAAGACTATGATGTCGTCGCCGATGGCACGGATAACTTTCCGACGCGCTATCTGGTGAACGACGCATGCGTGCTGCTGGGTAAGCCCAATGCTTACGGGTCGATCTTCCGTTTTGAAGGTCAGGTCAGCGTGTTTGCCACTGAAGATGGTCCGTGCTATCGCTGCCTGTACCCGGAACCGCCTCCGCCTGGCCTTGTGCCGAGTTGCGCTGAGGGCGGAGTGCTTGGGATCTTGCCCGGCCTGGTTGGCGTGATTCAAACGACCGAGGTCATCAAGCTGATTCTCGGCAAAGGTCAGCAGCTGATCGGACGGTTGCTCCTGGTCGACGCGCTCAACATGCGATTCCGCGAGCTGAAGTTGCGCAAGAATCCCGAGTGCCCGGTCTGCGGTGAGCACCCTACGGTTACCAGGCTGATTGACTATCAGCAGTTCTGCGGCATCGCGCCCGCGGCAAAAGAGGAAGCCACAGTCAAGAACGGCATTCCGCAGATCAGTGTGACTGAGTTGAAACGGCGCGTGGACGCGGGCGAAGACCTATTTATCCTCGATGTGCGCGAGCCTTTCGAATACCAGATTGCAAACATTGGCGGCAAGCTAATTCCGCAAAACGAGGTGCCGCAGCGGCTCGGGGAGATCGATGCAAACCGCGAGATCATCGTGCACTGCAAGGCAGGCGGGCGTAGCCAGCGCATTGCGGAGTTCCTGCAGCAGGCCGGATATCCTCGTGTCGTGAATGTAGCCGGCGGCATTCTGGCGTGGTCCGATCAAGTGGACCCCAAAGTGCCAAAGTACTGACGCGCCGGATTCGAGGCTGGAGCACCGGACGGGAATTGAACCCGTGAGTACTGGTTTTGCAGACCAGCGCGTTAGCCACTTCGCCACCGGTGCTACCTTCCCGCCGCACTGGCGTAGTGCGGCGAGCGCAACCATGCGTTTCTACTGCGGTTGAGCCACCGTCCGCAGGTAGGGTTTCACGGTTCTATAACCAGGAAAAATCTTGTCTGCCTGCTCGTTGGAAACCGAGCCGGCGATGATCACGTCGTCGCCCTGGCGCCAGTTTGCAGGCGTGGAGACTGGATGTTTCGCCGTAAGTTGGATGGAATCGATGACGCGGATAATCTCATCGAAGTTGCGGCCGGTGCTCATCGGATAAGCCAACGTCAACTTGATGCGCTTGTCTGGTCCGATCACGAATACTGTGCGCACCGGAGCGTTCTGCGCCGGAGTGCGGCCCTCTGAGTTATTGCCTGCATCGGCGGGCAGCATGTCGTAGAGCTTGGCGACATTCAGTTCCGGATCACCGATGAGCGGATAGTTCACCGGATATCCGCCCACGTCCTGAATATCTGCGGACCATTTGCTGTGGCTCGAAATCGGATCGACGCTCAACCCGATGACCTTAACGCCACGCTTGGCGAACTGCCTGTCGAGGCCCGCTACGGCGCCGAGTTCGGTGGTGCAGACGGGCGTGAAGTCTTTGGGGTGTGAAAAGAGAACGGCCCAGTCATTTCCGATCCACTCGTGAAAGTGAATCGGTCCGTGGGTTGTGTCGGCGGTGAAGTCTGGCGCGATATCGTTGATGCGGAGCGACATTGTTGAATTACCTCCTGGGGAGTTCCCCTCGTTGCATTTGGACTGAAATGAAAAACCACCCGGCCGTTTCGGCAGCGGGTGGTTTTGAGAACTTTCCGAATTCCGACTGGAGTCTCTAGACACACACCCGCGCTGAACAGCACTGACAGCAGCACACTATCGCACGGGTTGAAGGAACTTTCGCCATTCTTTTGTCACAGTGCACTTTCGTGCACTTCCTTAAGCCTTATCAGGTTAGAGCGGCTTCTTACGTCCTGTCAACCCCATTTGCATTGAGATGTAGTTGATTTGCCCGAAACGTTCCGCTTATACTCATTAACCGTGAGCAGCTTTACCCAGAAGACGCAGATTTGTTGTCAGCCTTGTATGTGCTGCGGATGTGTGTCTTCTGGCGCGAGGAGATTGCCTGGCTAGCTGATTGCCTAGCAAGTTATCTTAAATGACCCACCGCCAGGAGACAAACTGGCAGGTGGGTTTTGTGTTTTTAGGATCAAAGGAGATCTATCGGTGAGTGTTCGTGAAATTGAAGCTGAAGACCTGAAGAGCCGCCTCGACCGCGGCGAGAGCCTATTTCTTCTCGACGTCCGTGACGAATACGAGTTCGAGATATCGAATATAGGCGGACACCTGATTCCTCTGCCCGAGTTATCCAAACGCCTGGACGAGTTAGACGCCGATGCTGAGATCGTGGCGCTCTGCAAGAAGGGTCCGCGCGGCGTTAAGGCAGTCGAATTCCTGCAGAAGCAGGGATTCACCAAGGTGAGCAACCTGCACGGCGGCATCTATGCGTGGGCTGACCGTGTGGACCGCAGTGTCCGCAAATACTGATTCGGCAGGGTCTCGCGCGGATAAAAACCACCGAGATCCGGTAACTGTTCCATACTTTCTGTTCTACAATTCAGCACCGATGTAACGAGTCACGTAAAGGAGCCTTGCAGTGGTTGAAGAAACGACGCGCGCCTCCCTGGGCGAACCAGGTGCGATTCAGCTTGCAAATGTAACCAAGACCGCTCCGATTTACGGAGCGATTACACCGCGATGGCTGGTACGGCTGCTGGATTGGAAGCCCCTCGAAGCCGGCATCTTCCGCCGCAACCGCGTGGTCGACGACAAGGTCATCGACGTAGCATGCAGTCGCGAGCAGGAGTCGGTGATCGCTGGCACTTATGTCGGATACGAGGAAACGCCGCGCGAGTATGTGCTGAGCAGCATCAACGCGCTGCTCAATGTCGACACGCGCGTGGGCGACCTGTTCAGCAAGCCTTACGACCAGGTGCGCGAGCAACTCCGTGTCACTATTGAAGCAGTGAAGGAACGGCAGGAAAACGAGCTGCTCAACAACGCGGACTATGGCTTGTTGAACAACGTTCCGGATGCACAGCGGATCAGCTCCCGCACCGGCGCGCCGACCCCGGATGATCTGGACGAGTTGCTGGCCAAGGTCTGGAAAGAGCCATCCTTTTTCATCGCGCATCCACGCACGATTGCGGCTTTCGGGCGGGAGTGCACGCGTCGCGGCGTTCCGCCTCCAACGGTGACTTTGTTCGGCAACCCCTTTCTGACGTGGCGCGGCGTGCCTCTCATTCCCACCGATAAGGTCCACATCTCCGGCAAGGCCGCCAAAACCCGTGTCCTGCTGATTCGTGTCGGTGAAAGGAAGCAGGGCGTGATTGGACTTTTCCAGCCAGGGCTCACCGGAGAGCAGAGCCCAGGCCTCTCTGTCCGCTTCATGGGAATCAGCGAGAAGGGACTGGCCTCATATCTCATCTCTCTGTACTGCTCAGCTTCCGTGCTTACCGACGACGCCATTGCTTCACTCGATAGCGTCGAAGTTGGACACTACCATGAGTACAAGTAATCCAGGTGAATTCGCGGGAGGAAAACCGACCGTTAGCGGATTCGAAACATTTCCCGGATTGAGTGAGTTGGCCCCCTCCGGTCTGTCGGATGTTTCTGTGCTCACGCGCCTAGCGAATGAATTCTTCACTGCGCTGCCGGGTCCCTCGCAGCCTGGCGCGCCCGGCGCGAATTCTTCCGATTTCACGCCGCTGGCACAAACGCCAGTCACAGCGCCAGCGGTGCCCTCGGAAGTCTCATTGCTCTCCGATCAGCACTTTCCCTCGGCACCCGCTGGCGCTGGACCTGCTGTCGCTGCTCCAGTAACAGCACCGATTCAGATAGGCCCGCCCGCCGTTCCTGGATCATTTGCCAGCCCTCTTCCGGCCCAAACCGCCGAGGTTCCGGCGTTCTCGTTCCTTGATGAGGTGCGGCCCATCTTTGCCGGTGCAAAAGATGAAACTGGGCAAGCTTATCCGGAGGCGAAGCCGATCGCCGAGTTCATATCTGCACCACCTTTTCAGCCGCAGACGCCCCCGGAATTTGACGGCGATGCGTTCGCGCATTTTCCGGAGTTATTCAGTCCACCCTCGCCTACGGTTCCCGGTACGCTCGGAATCGCCGACTCGTCTGCGATTCCCGCATTTTCATTTCTTGAAGAAGCGCGACCGTTGTTCTCTAGTCCGCCGTCGTCCCCAGGTCCAGTTCCGGCGGCCGCTTTGGAAACGCCTGTTTCGGCCGGTCCCCAATCCACCGCTCAAGAATCCGGCGTTTCGACCGATTTCGCTGCCTCCCCGAGGAAACAGCCTTTCGGGTTTCTCCACGAGACGCGTAGCATCACTGCACAAAAGCCTCCAGAAAAACCAGGATCGGCGACGATCGAACCGGACGTGCCGCAGGAGTTAAATCTCTCGTCATACAGCTTTGACGCCGAGGCTTTGCGGCGCGACTTTCCGATCCTGCGCGAACGCGTAAACGGGAGACCACTGGTCTGGCTCGATAATGCCGCAACCACACAAAAGCCGCTGAGCGTGATCGAGCGCCTCGACTACTTCTACAAGCACGAGAACTCGAACGTGCACCGGGCGGCCCACGAACTGGCTGCCCGGGCCACGGATGCCTACGAATCGGCGCGCGAAAAGGTTCGCCGCTTTCTCAATGCTTCATCTTCGCGCGAAATTGTCTTTGTTCGCGGCGCGACCGAGGGCATCAACATGGTGGCGCAGAGCTGGGGCCGTCAAAACATCCAAAAGGACGACGAGATCGTCATCACCTGGCTCGAACATCATGCCAACATTGTTCCCTGGCAGATGCTTTGCGCGGAGAAAGGCGCTAGGTTGCGCGTAGTGCCTGTCGACTCGACTGGACAGGTTTTGCTTGACGAGTACGAGAAGCTGCTGGGACCGAAGACGCGTCTGGTTTCATTCGCGCAGGTGTCAAATGCGCTGGGCGTCGTCACTCCTGCGGCGGCCATGATCGAAGCTGCGCACCGTCACGGCGCTAAAGTACTGCTCGATGGAGCGCAGGCGGTCTCGCACATGCGCGTCGACGTGCAGGCCCTGGACTGCGACTTCTTTGTTTTCTCCGGACACAAGCTTTTTTCCCCGACCGGCATCGGCGTAGTCTATGGCAAACCCGAGGTGCTGGAGCATATGCAGCCTTGGCAGGGCGGCGGGAACATGATCCAGGACGTAACCTTCGAAAGGACTATCTACCAGCCAGCGCCGCAGCGCTTTGAGGCGGGCACTGGCAATATTGCTGACGCTGTCGGATTGGGCGCCGCTATCGATTACCTCACTCGCGCCGGCATGGAGAATATCTCACGCCACGAGCATGAGCTTCTCATTTATGCGACCGCTGCGTTGGTTGAGATCCCGGGTCTTCGCATCCTGGGAACTGCCAGAGAAAAGGCGGGCGTCCTGTCCTTTGTCATCGAGGGATTTCGAAACGAGGAGATCGGTGATTACCTGAATCGCAACGGCATCGCTGTGCGATCAGGACATCACTGTGCGCAGCCGATCCTGCGCCGCTTCGGTCTGGAAAGTACCGTCCGCGCGTCTCTGGCGCTCTACAACACCAAGAACGATATTGACGCGCTCGTGACCGCGCTGTGGAATCTTTACCTTGGCCGCACCGCTATTGCCTGAGTGTTTTCGGTTCCGCAAATCTCTAAATGAAGCATCCGAAGTTGTCCCCAAAGCCCTGCTCCACGCGGCCTCCGGCCACACCACAATCGGTACAAGCCTGCCGTAACGGCGTGCTTCATCCAGGGTGGCCTGGCATATCTTTGTCGGGGATAGTTAATTCAGAAAGCAGGTCCTGGATGGGTTTTGTCTTCCAGTGACGATTGAATTGGTCGAGAGAACAGAAAGTGCGGCTTCGCATTCGGTCTATATAGAGTGTCCCGTGCAAGTGATCAATTTCGTGCTGGAGGATACGGGCATACCAACCCTCCGCTTCGATGCGCACCGGCGTACCCTTTTCATTCAGGCAGTTACCCACAATACGACGAGATCGCGGAACGACGGCGGTAAAGCCCGGCAGGCTGAGACAACCTTCGAAGAAATCAACGTCGGGCGGAGAGAGAAGATTGATGCGTGGATTCACAATTACATGAAAAGGAATCGGGCGGCGCTCACGCTCTGCCAGTTCGGTCTCAGAGAACCCGGTCTGGTATTCGGCTTTATCTTCGATCACAGCCAATTGCAGCGGCATTCCAATCTGAGGCGCCGCGAGGCCGACTCCCGGGGCGTCACGCAAGGTTTCTCGCATGTGCTCGATGAGTTCTTGCGTTACCGCACTCTGTATCTCATCGACTGTAAGCGGGCGCGCCGGGGTTCGTAGAACGATCTTTCCGACAGTCGCTATCTTGATACGCATCCAATTGGCTCGCTATGAAGTTAATTGCTAAGTGGATCGTATCGCGGCTCGCAGCGCCTGCTCCAGGTCCATGATTAGGTCGTCGCGGTCTTCAAGCCCGATGTTCAAACGCACAATTCGATGTTGATATGCGGGGCGGCCGGGACGACCGGTCAGATCGTAGGCTACCGCTAAACTTGTCACTCCGGCCCAGCTATACCCGATTTTAAAAAGACGCAAAGCATCTACAAAGCCCAGAACCTGATGCTTTTCGATTCCCTGCCGGAAGATGATGGAAAAAACACCCGAAGAGCCCGTAAAGTCTCGCTGCCATATCTCGTGTCCGGGACAGGAATCGAGAGCCGGGTGCAGAACACGTTCGATCTCCGGCCACTCTGCGAGCCTGCGCGCGATGTACAAGGCCGATTCCTCGATCGCGCGAAGCCGAACTGCCAGCGTCTTCAACCCGCGCAACGCCAATGTGCAATCGTCCGGAGAGGCCGCAAAGCCAAGCACCTGCTGTGTGGCTCCTAGCTGCTCCCACGCAGATTGCTCCCGAACCGTCACAGATCCGAGTAGAAGATCGCTATGCCCTCCTACATACTTGGTGAGCGCTTGTATCGCTATATCGACGCCGTGCCCAAAGGCATCGAAATAGACGCCTGCCGACCAGGTGTTGTCGATTGCCACCATTATCCCGTGCGCATGTGCGGCTTCCACAATCGCAGGCACATCCTGGATCTCCATCGTGACCGAGCCGGGGCTCTCACACCAGACCAGGCGCGTGTTCGGCTTAAAGTGGGCGCGAATCTCCCGGCCGATTGTAGGCTGATAATGGCTGTGCTCGACACCGAAACGGCTTAGAACGGTTTTGGCAAGCTTACCGCTTGGGCCATAGATGCTTTCCGGAATGAGGATGTGATCTCCGGCGCGAAGAAAGGCGAGATTCGCCACAGAGATCGCGTTTTGACCTCCGGGCGTAATGATGGTGCGGTACCCATTCTCAAGCTCGCAGATCCGTCCGGCCAGTTCGAGTGTAGTCGGCGTTCCATAAAGGCCGTAGGTATAGCCGGCTTCATATTGATCCCAGTTGCTGTTGACGGAAGATGCATTGGGAAAAAGAACCGTGGAACCGCGCCACGTCGGATCCGCCAACGACCGAAATCCCTGCGGAGCTTGTGCACTGGGATGAATTAGCTTTGTCTTCCAGTCGGTCATTGCCCGATTATAGATGCGCCTTTCAATGATTCTCAGAAAGGTGTTACGGTGATAAATGCAGAATTTGCAGGCATGCGTGCTTCGCGGAAAAGAGTGGCTCCCGATGAATGATTGTTGCGGACTGCGCCTGATCTCTATTTCGGAAACCTAGACGCTCAAACTCTGACAATGCCAACCCCAATCAAAGTCGCTGTGGTGCAGGCCGGCAGTGTGCTGTTCGATACGGTCGCAACTCTGACAAAGACCGAAATGTTGTGCCGTCGGGCCGCAGCGGGCGGAGCGCGGTTGGTTGTGTTTCCCGAGGCATTTCTGGGCGGTTATCCCAAGGGGCTCACGTTTGGGGCAACAGTAGGGAGTCGAACCGACGAAGGTCGCGAGCTTTTCCGTCGTTACTCTGCATCTGCTGTTCTCTGTCCGGGTCCGGAAACCGCCGTTTTAGACGGCCTGGCCAAAGAACTGGGGCTCCATGTCGTCATTGGAGTGGTTGAGCGCGGCGGGAGCACGCTTTATTGTTCTTCGCTTCTATTTTCTCCGGGACGCGGATTCACAGCCAAGCATCGCAAGCTGATGCCGACTGCGAGCGAGCGTCTTATCTGGGGGCTTGGCGACGGATCGACGATACAAGTAGTGGAAACGGAACTCGGCAGGATCGGTATGGCAATTTGCTGGGAGAATTACATGCCCCTCTACCGGCAGCATCTGTATAGCCAGGGCGTTCAGCTCTGGTGCGCGCCGACTGTGGACGCGAGAGAGATGTGGCAAACAAGCATGCGCCACATTGCTTACGAGGGCCGGTGTTTCGTTTTGAGCGCGTGCCAATACTTAACCAAGACGGATTGGCCGGATGATCTACGCGCCATCGGAGGCGAAATCGACGGCCGTAGCATCATCGTTTCGCCGCAAGGCGAGATCGTTGCGGGTCCAGCTTCCGGGCCGCAATTGTTGTTTGCCGATCTCGACCTCGATGAGATTGACAAGGGCAAGTTCGATCTCGATGTGGCCGGCCACTACAATCGGCCGGATATCTTCTCCTTTTCGGTGAAATAATCCCGGCGCAAAGAGAAAGTCGATTTTGCGCATTGGCCGAAGTTTTCGGATTTTATGACTTATTGTCGCGGCGGAGGCCATCTAAGCGGCAAGGCTACACACGCCGGGTCGACCTGAACACGGAATCCGTAGACAACTACCTGGAAAGCCATCTTTACGCTGGGTGGACCGGAGGAAGGGCGTGTGACCAGTACTGCGCTGGCGGAACGGCTTAGAGTTGCTCCAGCATCGATTACGAATATGCTGCAGAAGCTCGCAGCGTCTGCCAAGCTGTTCGTGGAATATGAATCGCGGCGCGGGGTTCGATTGTCACCTGCAGGTCGACTTTGCGCATTGGAGATCTTGCGCCACCATCGCCTGCTCTAGACATTTCTGTACGAGGTGCTCGACTATCCGATCGAGGAGGTACACGATGAGGCCGAACGGTCTTTCGCCGGCGGTTCAAATCCACTCGTCAGACTAAACGAGAACGCGCACAGGCTTGATTTCGATCATCGCTACAGCAACACTGATCGCTGCATAGCGCAGGATGGTTGCGAGTAGGCACTGATTTCAATCTAGTTAATGATTGTGAGGGTCCTGTTCATGTACAGACTATTGTGTCCATGTGCAGACTTTCTTGTCCATGTACATACATTTTTGTACGCAGACAGCGATCGTGAAATGACTAATATTGTGGATATTTTTGACAATTCTCGAATTGTGGATAATTTGCAATTCTTTTCTTTTCAGTGCCATGGGGACAATTTGCTTCTGCTTGCAATCCCAGGGTGAGGCACCGAGACGGCGAGACCGGTTATCCAGTCGCCAACCGGCGCTCGGGCGTCTGACGCTCCCGTCGCGTGGGCCGATCTTGAGTTGTAATCCTCGCTTTATG
>JASIJX010000380.1 GCA_030049955.1 Acidobacteriaceae bacterium | reverse complement strand
CGGCCCAGCTTGCGCAGGGTGGCTGCGGGCTTGCCATCAACGATCTGCTGGTCGCTCGCAAAGACAGCGATCGTGTTCGTATCCGGCCCGTTGATCTCCAGGTACTCGATATAGCCGTCGAGGCCGGCGGGGGAGCGGTCGTTCATCCCCGCTCCGTTCCAGTTCACAAAAAGCTGCACCTTGCCGCCCCTGTCCGGCGAGCCGGTCAAGCGCACCGTACGGATCAAGCTGCCAGTGAGCCCGGCCAGATTGGCGCCGAAACCGTCGCCGCGAAAGACGCCGTTGCGATCCATATATGCCGTGAAGGGGGTAACAATCAGAGTGCCCCCTTGCAGCACGTACTGGCGCATCGATTCAACGGCCGCATCATTGTCGAACGCGATGTCCGCGGGCAGTAGCAGCATGTCATACTTGCGCAGGTTGTCAGGCTGCTCAGCCTGAAGGGAGTTGACGGTGTCGACGCCAATGCCCAGACGGTGAAGAGCCGCAAAGGCTCCGGTAAAAACCGACTCGCTGTTGTCGATGGTGGGATAGATTTCAAGCGCGGCGCGGTTATCGAAGTCGGTCAACACGGCGGCGCGGCTGGCCACTGGGTGATCGAGAAGCGACTTTCCCCAGCGCTCAAAGAAAGCGCCGAGCTCGACGACCCATTCGACGTCCGGTTCGGGATGGCCTGACCAGTCCAGCAGTCCGCCACAAATCGGAAAGTGGCCGCCGCGCCAGCGATTGCCGGACCAGTACATGATGCCGCACGCCCCAAAGGCCGCCAGTAGCAGGTCCCACATGCGCAACTGCTCTCTGCTTGGCGCGACAGCCCAGATCCTGATGTCGCCGAAGGCGCCAAACAGAGCTTCGGTGACGATCATTCTGCCTTTGCCGTAGCAGGAGCGGTGCATGTCGAGTTGCCACGGCGCATCATTCCAGCTGGCTACTGGCTTGTCGGTACTGCCCTGGTAATAGTTCAGGCCGGCAATCGACATAAAGGATTGAGCCCTGGGATCGTCGGCAATTGAGGTCCATAGCGGAATCCAATCGGTCAAGATCCACTGCTTTGCGCCCGCAGCGCGAATCAAGGCCGCCTGCTCGGCCAGAAATCCGAGGATTACATCGCGCCGGAAATGGTGTTCGGCGAGGGAAAGTGCGGGCAGAGCGACGCGCACGTTTGACGGCTCCTCCACGCCCTGGCGCGGCTGAGGAACCTGATCGAAGGACTGTATCTTCATGCCCCAGTCAGCCAGGTGCAGCTTCTCGTTGAATTCCTCCGGGGTGTGGAAGGTCTGCTCCAGCCACTCGCGCCATGCGTGGTTGCAAGCCGGGTTGTAGCAGATAATCTGCTCTACAAATTCAATCTCGTTATCCAACTGCCAGCCAATCACCGCCGGATGATCGTGAAACTCAGCGGCCAGCGCCTGAATATATCTCCTGCAGGCGGCGCGATACAGAGGATGATTCAGGCAGGGACACTTCCGGCTCATGGGGTCGACGGGGCCGTAACCCGGTTCCAGCACGACCAGGATCTCGGGATGAGCGGCCGCCAGCCACTGGGGCGGAATGTAGGTAGAGGTTCCGAGGATGGCCGAAATGCCGCGCCGGTGCATCTGGTCGAGGAAATCGCGCAGCCAGCCAAAGTTGAATTGTCCCGGAGCCAGCTCCAGGTTGCCCCAGCTCGATTCGCCCACCCGTGCGACGTTCATGTGGGCGCGCTCGAGCAGATCGAGAATTGCCTTGCTCTCTCCGGCGCCGTCGATCTCCGGGTACACGGAGGCGCCAAACAAAAAGCGCTCCGTCGCCGCCGACTCACTCTGCGCCCAACCAGGTATGCTCGAAAAACGACTCCATACCGGAGCCGCCAGCATCGCCGTCTTCAGAAAATCTCGTCGTGTGTGCACTTCTGTTCGCTTTCTTGATTGACTTGGCACCACAAACAATCTGCCGAACCCTAGGACCTCTTAGGTCTCGGAAATACCTTTTTGATCTGATCGAGGTACTCGTATTTGGTCTGCGTATCAGGCTCTAAATAGCTGCCTTCCGTCCACTCATTCCAAGAATTGATTGTAAGTATTTTGTGTTGTAACTCAGGAGTCTCATCGAGGAATGTCTTGGCTGACCGCAGTGCATCCGCAAATGCCTCCGGAGTATTACCTTGAACTACAGGCAGGAATGGATACTCCTTTTCTACGTAGATATCGGCCTGGCATGCTCGTGGAGATGAATCCCAACCCATCGAGACATTCGGAAAATAGGGTTTGCCGAATCTGGCAGCCGCGCAGGAACGGTACTGATAGTAGCCTTGAGCCAGCTCTTCATATTGCGTCACCGGAAAGCTATTCATTTTGGCGTGGTGTATCCAGACGTAGGAAGTAGTGCTATCGATTTGTAAGTCTTCGAGGAGGCTTTTGCCGTTGGATGCTCCTTTAGCATCGTATGCGTCCGTCAGGCTGGGCGGCTGTTCCACGCCCCATGTTATCGCATTGATATGTAGGTCTCGGAGCCCTGCTGCCTTTGTTTTTTCCCGGAACTCCTGGAGCGCGTTCGCAGCCTCATGGACACCGCCCATGCCCTCTACAAACCTATAAAGCTCATAGATTGAAAAGTAAGGACAATTATCGATTTTCCAGTAACTGGGTACACTGAAATAAGCGCTGACAATGTGGTCGGTCATGCGTCGAAAAGTATCGATTGTCACGGCTCCCGGGAACTGCAAATGACCGGGCGCGGTTAGCTTGGCTGGATGGATGTCAATCCAGTCGTGGTTTGCCCACATAATCGCGAATTTCAGCTCATCTCGGTTGGCTGCGGAAAGATAGCCTTTCTCGAGGGCTCCTTGGAGAAACGGACCGTCGTTGTGCCAATACCAATCAAAAATGAAAGCCGTTAAGCCGGCATTCGAAGCCGCCCTTATTTTCCGCTCAAATACCGTCGGATCAGATTCATCTTCATATCCCCACAGAGGGGATTTTGGCTGTGCGTGTCCGGTGAAACGGGGTCTGGCTTGTTGCACGATGCGCCATTCCGTCCATCCTGGACCGTGTGCCGCTTCATTTCGAGGGTCTATGTGATAGTTGCCGAAGTAGTAAGCCGCAAGAGTGTAATCGGAGCCACGCTGATTTGGTTCCTCACTCCATGCTCGTGGTAAAGCGGCGGCAGTGGTAGCCGCACCGAGAGCGCTTAGAAAGGTCCTGCGGTCCGTATCCGTCATTTAACCTTTGGTTCCTCCTTGATACGTTTTTGGAGATAGGAATCGAGGCAAAAACCGGCTGATCGTCTTCCGATGATCTATCGCGGACGGCCTCCGGATTCCCATTTCTCGAGTTTGGTGACCCCAGTGCCTTCTTTGATGGTGACCAGATGATTGGCAGGAAGCGTACGATATCTTTCAACTTCCCCATTGGGCCAGAAGATCTCTACATCTGCTTGAGTGGCATTGCCGAGGCCGAAATGCAATCGACGATCGTTTGAAGAATAGTAGCTGGTCTGCGCGGTGACGGTCTTAGCTTGTTTCTTTTGGCCATAATAGGCAACCACGCGCGCACCAATGGCGCTGCGATTCGACTTAGTTCCCACAAGGAAGATTTTTAGCCAAGTATTGTCGCCGCGCACGTCGTTGCGGAGAAGCGAGGGCGGCTCGTTCATGTTCATGATCAAAATATCGACGTCACCGTCGTTATCGAAATCTCCAAAGGCGCTTCCGCGGCTCGAATGCGGGGCAGTCATGCCGGGGCCGGCGTCGTCGATAAGTTCGAACTTTCCATTCCGCAAATTGCGATAAAAGAGCCGTGGGGTGCGATACGGCCATGCCGGAAACCGCGCCGCTACTTCCGGGTAGATGCTACCCGTGACCATCACAATGTCAGGCCATCCGTCGTTGTCGAAATCTTCCAGAGCCGTTCCCCAACCGATATAACGGATCTCGACGCCCAGGCCGGATTGCAAGGAGTCTTCCTCGAAGAGCCCGGTTCCGTCATTCTTATAGAGCCCCGGCGTGTCCCTCATGAAGTGCGTAACGACGATATCGGTGTGGCCATCCAGATCGAAATCCCCGATGGCGACCCCCATGTTGGCTTGTTCCTGACCATCCTGG
>JASIJX010000379.1 GCA_030049955.1 Acidobacteriaceae bacterium | reverse complement strand
ACCGGATCAACGGAGAACCGGATCATTTGGCTTGAGTCTTCGACTGCTCAAGCCGCTTGAGCATCGAGCGCAGTGCCGTGAGCGGAATCGGCCAGTGCTCCAGCGCTGAATTCCTGTTTGATCCGATTGAAACCAGAATTCCTGAATGTGGCGAGACCGAATCTCTCCCTTGCCAACGCCTAGGTGCCAAAATGGAGCAATGTATAAGGTATTTATAATCAATAATTTACTGGAGATTTTGAGTTTAACCCTGCGGTCAACGGTCTCGCGCAATCTCATGCCCGCGCGATGCGCTCCGATAAGCAGATTGTGGAGG
This sequence comes from Acidobacteriaceae bacterium, assembly GCA_030049955.1. Next base: position 6,065 of record JASIJX010000379.1, on the reverse strand, counting down.
CCTTGGCCAGGCTTCTTTGGCTTTGCTGCGGGGACTCAAGGAAGACACTTATCTGAAATCACGGACATCCCGCTCAATTTTGATTGCATCGAATCGCCGCAAAAACCATTCCCTCCGGGTGTGGCGAGTAACTACAAGGCTTAAGCGACCATGACGCACACAGGGATGGCAGAAACCGCTGTACAGCAGAACAGCTTCTCGCGCCAGCAGCAGTCCCGGCTGGAACAGCCCCGTTGCGCGGAGATCCTCGATGCGTCGCAGGACCCGAGCTTCGATGCCATCACGCGCCTGGCAGCCGATTACTTTCACGCCGATATCGTCCTTCTGGGCTTTGCCGACGAAGGCCGCGTGTGGGTGAAATCGCACTGGGGCGAGCCGGTGCGCGAGCTGCCGCGCTCGGATCATTCGATCTTCGATCTGGTGCTGAGCGAAGATGGACCGGTCATCGTGCCCGACATCGCGGCCGATGAACGTTTCTTCGGCAAGACCGTCCTGCCGCAAGGCGTACCGGTCGCATCCTTCGCCAGCGCGCCGATCCGCAGCACGAGCGGCAATATCTCGGGGTGCCTCACTATTTTCGGCAAGCAGCCGCGCTGCCCGATGACCGTCGATCAGCTCCGCATGCTCGAAAGCCTGGCAGAGATGGTCGCAGGCCAACTTGAACTGCGACGCCTGCGCCGCATCCTGCAGAATCACAGCGCACGCGAGCAGGGCATGCTGCCAAGAAATGCAGCTCGGCAATGGCCGCGACGCCCCGATCTGCGCCGCGCTCTCGACCAGCGCCAGTTTGTGCTCTACTACCAGCCGGAGATCGAACTCTCCACGCGCAGGATCATCGGCCTCGAGGCGCTTATCCGCTGGCGTCATCCTGACCGGGGCCTGGTTTCACCGATGGAGTTCATCCCTTATGCCGAGGAATGCGGCATGATTCTGCCGATCGGCGACTGGGGCCTGGCCGAAGCCTGCAGCCAGATCCAGCGGTGGTGCGACGAAGACCTTTGCCACCACTCGCTGCGCGTTTGTGTCAATCTTTCCGCGCGGCAGTTTGCCCGCGAAGGGCTGGCCGATCGCGTTCAGGAACTTCTGAGCCGGTTTGGCATCTCCAGCCGCCAGCTCGGCCTGGAGATGACGGAGTCCAGCCTCATTCCTGACGCGCCGACCGCGATGGAAGTGCTCGGCAACCTGCGGCGGCTGGGCGTTTCGCTGCTGATGGACGATTTCGGCACCGGTTACAGCTCGCTCAATCATCTGCACCAGTTCCCCTTCGACGTTCTCAAGATCGACCGGTCGTTTGTTTCGCGCATGACCGAGGGCGATCAGGCATTGCAGATTGTGCGGACGATCATCGAGCTGGCGCGCGTGCTGGGCATGAACGTCGTTGCCGAGGGGATCGAAAACCTTGCTCAGTACGAGTTGCTGCAACAGCTCGGATGCCGCTACGGACAGGGCTATCTGTTCGCCAAGCCGATGCCGGCGGAAGAAATCGGCAGGCTGCTGCGGCTTCCCGGGCGGATACTGCCCGAACCACGGGCTGCGCTGGCCAATTGATTGGTCCTCCGGCGCTGCGAGGCTTCTCCGGGCCTGAAGGCCCCATGGTTTACCGCAGGAAGGCGTCGGAGAGGCCGCCGTCGACCGGGACCACGTGGCCGGTGGTGCAGCGGGCGCGGGGGCTGGCGAGGAACAGAATCGCCTCGGCGCAATCGGCCGGCATGATCTCCTTGCCCGTGATCGTGCGCTCGGCATAGAAGGCCGCAAGACGGCTACGCAGCTCTTCGTCGCTGAACGAGTCCTGGAAGGGAATGTCGTACTTCAAGAGCGACATGCGCACGCGCTCGCGCGGGAACATGGCCGAGCCCTTGACTACGGTGGCCGGGCTGATGCCGTTGACGCGGATATTGGGCCCGAGCCCCATTGCCAGCTCGCGGATGAGGTGCGAGAGCGCGGCCTTGCTCACGTCGTAGGCTTCGCTTCCGCTCTTGGGCACCACGGCGTTGGCCGAGCTGGTGAAGACGATGTTGCCGTGCAGCCCCTGGTCGCGGAAGGTCTTTGCGACTTCGGTGGCCAGGAAGAAATTCGCCGTCACGTTCAGGTCGAGCGTGGTGGCCCAGACGGAGTCAGGCAGATCTCCTTCTGGTCTCGACGGGTAGATGGCGGCCGTGTTGACCAGGATGTCGATGCCGCCGAAGGCAGCAATGGCTACGTCGAGTGCTTTTCCGATCGATTCGCGGTTGCGGATATCGACGCCTACGCTGGCGTTGAACTCGGCCGAGCCGAGTGTGGCCAGCTCCGCCGCTACACGGGCCGAACCCTCGGCATCGCGGTCGGCAACCACCACGTGCGCGCCGCGCGCCGCGGCCAGCCGTGCTACTTCGCGGCCGATGCCGCTGGCGCCGCCGAAGATGATGGCTACGCGCCGGCTGAGCTCTTTTTCCGGAGGCTGGCGGCGGATTTTGGCTTCTTCGAGGGCCCAGTATTCAATGCGGAAGGCCTCGCTGGCCGGCAGCGCCACGTAATTGGTGAAGACTTTGAAGCTGCTGGGGTCGAGTCCGGGCCGGCATTGCGGCACCGGGGTCCCCACGGACGGCTCCTTGTCCGTGGGGCGAGGCACGGTTCCCTTGAATTCGCCCTCGCTCAGCAGCGAGGCGCCTTCCATGACGTGGATGGCGTTAGTGTAGAACTCGCCGATGATGCGGGCCTCGGTCTTGTTCTTGCCGAAGCTGAACATGCCCATGCCGGGAATCAACACGACCGAAGGGTTGGCGTCGCGAATGGCAGGCGAGTCGGGCGTGGCGAAGGTGCGATAGTAGGTGCGGTACTGCTTGCGATACTCGGTGAGCGAGAGCTCGATCTGCTGGCGCAGCGCGTGGAGGCCTTCTTCGGCCGCCCAGGGCACAAACAACGGGCGAATCTTGGTGCGGATGAAATGGTCCGGGCAGCTTGTGCCCAGGAATGCCAGCTCGCGCGCATGCAGCGAGTCGACGAACTGGAGCACGTCGGGGGCATCGCTGAAGCTGGCGATGAAGCGCCGCTGCGAGCTAACGCGTCCGCGCAGAAAGGGTGCGATCCTGATCGCCAGCTCGCGCCGGTCTGGCCGCGCCGGAACCACTTCGCCGCCGAAACGCGCCCTGCCTTTAGCCTGCGCGTGGCGGTCGATGAACTGGCCGAGGTGGTCGATGACAGTGATCGTGTTCAGGTAGCACTCGCGCTGCGTCTGGCCCCACGTGAACAGGCCGTGGCCGCCGAGGATGATGCCATCGCAGCCGGGGTTCTGATCGACCGCGCGGCGCATCATCAGGCCCAGCTCGAAGCCGGGGCGCTGCCAGGGAACCCAGACGAGCGAGTGGCCGAACTCGCGGTTGAACTCTTCCATTTTGGCTTTGCCGTTTGCCGAGGCGGCCAGCGCTATGGCCCAGTCCGGATGCAGGTGATCGACGTGCGGGAAGGGAAGATAGCCGTGCAGCGGGGTATCGATGGAGGCGGCGACGGTGTTGCCGCCGAAGGCGCAGAGCGCGTAAAGCGCCACCATTTCGTCTTCGAACTCCTGACCCCTGTAGCGCCGCTCGAGGGCCAGCAGCTTTTGCTGATAGAGCGTGGCAAACCCTGCCCGCGTTATGCTGCCCAGGTCGCCGCCCGAGCCTTTTACCCACAGCACTTCGACCGGCTCGCCGGTCAGCGGGTCCGTGTCCATGACCTTTGAGCTGGTATTGCCGCCGGCAAAGTTGGTGAGGCGAAGATCAGACCCCAGCAGGTTCGAGCGATAGCGTAGCAGCTCCGGCTCGTCGAGCCCGGCTGCGACTTGGGAGTCCCAACGATCCTCGAGAAATTTGAGAGCGGGAGAAGCGGGTGTGGCCATCGTAGTCATAGGTTTTGCCTTCGGCGCGGGAAAAACTCACTCCTCATGATACATTCGCCCGCGGCTGCGCAACGCCTCATGTACGGGCTAAAACCCGTGCCCTTCAAGGCCGCCCAGCCGGCAATAAGCTCGCCGCCGGCGTCAAAAGGCCTTGCGCCGCTCACGCGTAGCTTCCGGCGGTGGTGTGCCGGTGGCCGCGTTCTCGGGTGATGCGCTCCACGTAGCCACTTTCGACCAGCGCTTTGAGCGGATCGGCGGGCAGGCCGCGGGCCTCGCGCCATTCGCGCACGAGCGGCCTCACATCCGTCCAGAAGGCGCCGCGGAATAGCTCCTCCGCAGCTACAAGGTGGCAGCTTTGCTGCAGCGCGGCCAATTGCACCCGGTCCACCAGCGCGGCCTTCAGATACAGCTCCTGCGCGGTGACGACCGTCTGCACCATGGCTTCCATCTTGCCCTTGAGATTATGGCTCTGGTCGATCATGTAGGCCACGGCTTGGGGCGATCCTTCGGACAAGGCCCAGTGAATTTCATGGAAGATGCGGAAGACCTGGTAGGGGTCGATGGAGCCGAGGGTAAGGTCGTCGTCGGCGTAGCGGCGGTCGTTGAAATGGAAGCCGCCGAGAAGGCCGGTGTGCAGCAGCCAGGCGACGATCTGTTCGATGTTTTGGCCCGCATAGTGGTGGCCGGTATCGACCAGCACGCGAGCCTGCGGGCCGGCCTGCTGCGCCAAGTGCAGGGCCATGCCCCAGTCGGCGATGTCGGTGTGGTAAAAGGCCGGCTCGAAGGGCTTGTACTCGATGAGCAGCCGCTGGCGGGGCCCGAGCCGCTCGTGGGCCGCGCGGAGCGTCTCCTCAAGCCAGCCGATGCGGCGCCGTATGCTCTGCGTGCCGGGGTAATTGGAGCCGTCGGCGAGCCAGAGCGAGATGTCGCGCCCGCCCAGGGCCTTGGCAATCTCGATCGAGTCGATGACGTGGGCCAGGGCGCGCTGGCGGATCTCGGCGGCAGGGTTACAAAGAGAGCCGAACTTGTACTCCTGATCCTGGAAGAGGTTGGGATTGATCGAGCCGGCGCGGACGCCGGTATTCTGCTCGAGCACGCGCACGGCTTCCACGTCGCCGAGGCCGTTGGGCAGGTCCCAGAGGACGTGCAGGGCAAGCGTAGGCGTGGCGCCGGTGAGCCGGTTTACTTCGGCGGCGTCGGCGAACTTTTCTTCAATGGTGACTGCGGCGGCTGGCTGAAGAAACTTGCCAAAGCGCGTGCCGGTATTGGCAAAGCCCCAGGAGGGGATCTCGATGGAAAAGGAATCAAGAACCTGAAAGGCAAGGGCGCGCACGGAATCGCCGCGAAGCGGATCAGCGGTCATTTTCGACGTCCTCCCTACGCCGGGATGCGCCTGGGCAAGGGCGCGCGCAAGAAGGATAAAGGATCGGGGGTGCGGCGTCTATTGGCTGGGTTGTAAGGTCGCGGACCCGTTCGAGTGCGCATTCCTGCGCATTCCCTGAGAGGCTGAAGCCCGTACCCAGCAAAACTTCGAAAGGCCCATTACCGGCCGCGATGCGTCGGCCGGACGTCTTCACAGGCGGTCCACCTAGGCCAGTCCACACAGGTCAGTCGAAAAGACGGCCGAACGGACGGCCGAGGCGGCAGGACGCCGAGGCGGTCACCCTTCCTTGCGGGTTTCCGTCTAACATCGTGAGTAGACCTTGCTTTTTTTCCCCGAGCCGGTTGAAATTCTTCATCCGGACCTGTTATTTTTCTCGTTCTTATTGCGTCGGCGGTGCGGATCAATAGAGTCCGCGCCTTTCAGAAACGGGCAACAGATGTGTGCCACTCCGGGTCGTGTATGCGGCGGAAACCGGAGCGGCGGTCAATAAATTGGGCAGCCGGGAGGCGCAATTCGCCGCGTAGCCGGCCGTAACGTTTTAAAGGATGGCAACTTTACCGCCCCTGGCGGGTTCGCCTCTCAGGAAGGGTTCAGGAACTCCATGAAAAATTTGCGCTCGCTTTCCATGTGGGCTTTGGCTGGTGCCGTGTCTTGTTCGATTGCACTGGCACAATCGGCCACGCCTGCGGTCCGCATCGTGTCGCACATTGACGAAAGTAACCTGGTGACGCTCAAGGGCAATGTGAACCCGAATGCGATTGCGAAGAATGATCGCGGGCCGGTGAGCGGCGACCTTCAAATGGCCGGCCTGACCCTGGTCCTCAGCCG
>JASIJX010000378.1 GCA_030049955.1 Acidobacteriaceae bacterium | reverse complement strand
GGCAGCTTTGTAACCTGCTGCGTGGCCCGCATCGACTCGGACGGGATGCTGATCATCGCCAACGCCGGCCATCTCCCGCCATATCGAAATGGCGAAGAGATCTCCTGTGAATCCGGACTGCCGCTGGGCCTGACGGCAACCGCCGAATTTGCAGAGACAACGCTGCAGCTTGTCCCCGGCGATAAGCTCACCTTCCTTTCCGACGGGGTAGTGGAAGCACGCGATCCATCTGGAGAGCTATTCGGGTTCCAGCGCACGCTCGCCATCTCCGGCCAGACAGCCGATCATATTGCCCGTGCTGCGCGAGATTTCGGCCAGCAGGATGACATTACCGTCCTCACCTTCACCTTCGCTCCGGCTTCGAAACCCGTTGAGGCGCTCCATGCATAGAGCGCTGCTGCTGCTGCTTTTCTTCTTTGCGTCCTCGCTTGCCGCTCAGCAATCGCTCAGTATTGCTCCGCAGCAATGCGTTTGGCGTCAAGGCGACGATCTGCGCTGGGCCTCACCCAATCTCGATGAATCAGGCTGGCATCCGGCTTCGCAGTGGACCACCAAGGCCACGCCCACCCCGAACTTCTGGTTGCGCTGCAGTTTCCAGCCTGGCCAGCTCGCGCCCGCGGTACATCCGGTGCTGCTGGTCGCGGGCGACCTTGCCTGGCAGGTCTTTGTCGACGGACGGTCCATCGGCGAATCAGGCAATCTCGTCACCGGCAGTCACACCGCGGGGATAATGGTTGAATACGATGCGCCGGAGCTGGCAACCCGGAATCGTCCCATTCTTGTCGCCGTCCGCATGACGTTTACTCCCCTGGTCAATGCGGTAGAGGCGTTTCCGGAGCTGGCTCTGGGGGACGCAGAGCTTCAGCGCGACGCCTATGACGCCCAAGTCTCTGCGCAGGTCAGGCAGCAGTGGATCACATGGGCATGCCACGTGCTCATCCTCTCCGCAGGACTCTTCTTCCTCGTGCTTTTCTGGTTCGATCGCGCACAGCGCTACGTGCTTTGGATCGCCCTCTGCTGGCTGGCATTCGCAGACCTCCGGCTGAATGAATTTCTGGTCGCCGCTTCGGTGCATTATCCCGCGCGTCTCGAATTCTTCCTGTACGCGCTCGGCCAGACTGCTCCGGCCTTTGTCATTCTCTTTTCCTTTTCGTTGAATTACCGGCCCTTGCCTCGGATTTTCAAGGCCATCCTTGCCGTTAATCTGGTGATGCCTGTTTTGCTCCTCGTCGCTGTCTTTCTCCCTCTGCGCTGGAGCATGATGCTTCGCTGGCAAACCGAGCTCGCGCCCTGGGCGAACACGATTGTGGTCGTGGCTACAATGGCCGCTCTGCTCTCTCTCCTCTTCGCCTTTTGGCCGCTGCGCACCTTGCGCAAAGAACTGGTGCCGCTTGCGGCCGTGTGCTTCATCTGGATGACGCTGGATCTGACCTACCTTGCCGTGCAGTTTCCGTTCCTCCATCTGGACGTCATTGCGATGTTCCTGAAGATCCAGCCGTATCGCTCGGTGGCCATCGCCGCGGTAGTGGTTTCCATCACTCTTCTGCTCATCCATCGCATCCGCACCACCAATCGAGAGCGCGCGCTGCTCCACGGCGAAATGCAGGCTGCGCGCCACATCCAGCGTTTGCTTGTGCCGGAGACGATCGATTCAACCGCTGGCTGGAAGATTGATGCCGTCTTCCTGCCGGCGCGCGACGTCGGCGGCGACTTCTATCTCTGCCGTCCCTTGCCGGATGGCCGGCAGCGCATCATGCTCGGCGATGTAAGCGGCAAGGGTACCGCGGCGGCTATGACGGCTGCTTTGCTCATCGGTGCCGCCGAAGGCCGCGCCGGCTCGCCCTCGCAGTTGCTGAATCACCTGAACCAGGTTCTGCGCGACAGCCGCGTTGGCGGGTTTGCAACCTGCCTCTGCGCCGATTTTGCGCACGACGGAACCGTCGTGCTTGCCAGCGCCGGCCATCTCGCTCCCTATTACGGCGGATCGGAGCTGAAGGTGGAAAGCGGTTTGCCCCTCGGCCTCGATGTCACAGCCTCCTACGGCGAGTCGGTGTTTCAGTTCGCACCAGGCACCCAACTCACGCTGCTCACTGACGGCGTGGTCGAGGCGCAGAATGGCCATCGCGAACTCTTCGGTTTCGATCGCACTGCCGCCATTTCGAATCAGACCGCTGATGCCATCGCCCGCGCCGCACAGGCCTTCGGCCAGCAGGATGACATCACCGTTCTAACCCTCACTCTCGTCCCTGTCGCAGTGGCGACCGTATAACGGCAATCCATTTGCGTTCAATCGCTCGCGGCGCCTCTTGCCCAGCGTGCCTCTGGCCCGATAAAGTTTGAGCCACGCGGCATTTTTTGGGCACAAACTTCGCTGCCCTGCACCGCTTACCGTCTTTTTCCCGGAGGGTTCCATGACCACCGTCCCGGCGTCCGCTGCAGTCAATCCCGACATCGACTCCACGCTGCGCGAAAACCGTGTCTTTCCGCCGCCGGCAGAGTTTGCCGCCAAAGCGCACATCAAAAGCCTGGAGCAGTACGAGACCATGTACCGGCAGTCGATCGAGGACCCGGAAAAATTCTGGGCCGCCGCGGCGCAGGAGCTGCACTGGTTCACGCCATGGAACAAAGTGCTCGAATGGAACCTGCCATCCGCCAAATGGTTCGTAGGCGGAAAATTTAATCTGTGCTACAACTCCGTCGACCGCCATGCACTGGGCGCGCGAGCCAGCAAAACGGCTCTCATCTGGGAAGGCGAGCCGGGCGAAATTCGCCGCCTCACCTACGCCGAACTGCACGCCGAGGTGCAGCGCTTCGCAAACGCGCTCAAGTCGCTCGGGATCAAAAAAGGCGACCGCGTGGCCATCTACATGGGCATGACGCCTGAATTGGCCATCGCGCTGCTGGCCTGCGCGCGCATTGGCGCCATTCACTCCGTCATCTTCGGCGGATTCGCCGCCCACGCCATCTCCGACCGCGTCAACGACTCCGGCTGCGTGGCCATCCTCACACAGGACACCAGCTACCGCCGCGGCAACGAAATCCAGCTAAAACGCACCGTCGATGAGGCGATGAACTCCTGCCCTACCGTAAAGCACGTCGTCGTCTATCGCCGCACCGGCTCGCCGGTAAACATGGTGGAAGGCCGCGACCATTGGTGGCACGATCTTGTCGCCAAGGCCAGCGCAGAATGCCCCGCCGAGCCAATGGACTCCGAAGATCCGCTCTACATCCTCTACACCTCCGGCACCACCGGCAAGCCCAAGGGCCTCGTCCACACCACCGCCGGCTACGCCGTGCAAACTTATCTCACCACAAAATACGTCTTCGACATTCGCGATGAAGACATCTACTGGTGCACAGCCGATATCGGCTGGGTCACCGGTCACTCGTATGTTGTCTACGGCCCGCTCCAGTGCGGAGCCACTGTGCTGATGTATGAAGGCGCGCCCAACTGGCCCGACTTCTCGCGCTTCTGGAAAATCGTCGACGACCACAAGGTGACAGTCTTCTACACAGCGCCTACCGCCATTCGCGCCTTCATCAAGTGGGGTGACGAGCACGTGGAAAAGCACGACCTCAGTTCTCTCAGGCTCTTGGGCACGGTAGGCGAACCAATCAATCCTGAAGCGTGGATGTGGTACCGCGAGAAGATCGGCCACAACCGCTGTCCCATCGTCGACACCTGGTGGCAGACCGAAACCGGCGCCATACTGATCTCGCCAATTCCGGGCGCCGTTCCCACCAAGCCCGGCTCGGCCACGCGGCCGTTCTTCGGCATCCAGCCGGAAGTCGTCACGCGCGACGGAAAGCCCGTGCCGGCCGGCAGCGGCGGCCTGCTCATAATCCGCAAACCCTGGCCGTCAATGGCGCGCACCGTCTACGGCGACCCCGAGCGCTATCAAAAAACGTATTGGTCCGACGTGCCCGGCTGCTACTTCACCGGCGACGGCGCCCGCCAGGATGCCGACGGCTATTTCTGGCTCATGGGCCGCGTGGACGACGTGATCAACGTGAGCGGCCACCGGCTGGGAACGATGGAAGTGGAATCGGCATTAGTCGCCCATCCCAAAGTTGCCGAAGCCGCCGTCGTCGGCCGGCCAGACGCGATGAAAGGCCAGGCCATCGCCGCATTCGTCACGCTCGAAAGTGGCAATGAGCCCTCGAACGAGCTCAAGGAAGAGTTGAAGAAGTGGGTCGCAAAAGAAATTGGCTCGCTCGCCCGTCCTGACGACATTCGCTTCACCGAAGCGCTGCCCAAAACACGCAGCGGCAAAATCATGCGCCGTCTTCTGCGCGAACTGGCCACGCACGGCGAAGTAAAAGGCGACGTAACCACGCTCGAAGACTTCACCGTAATCGCCAAGCTGCGCGAGGGCGAAGAAGGCTAAAGCACAGGGTCCGAGCGGCACGGCACACTCTCTCTGCAACGAGAATCGCAATCTTTCGCGACGGCTCTTAACCCGCCGCAACAGTCGTGCCCTGCACCGTCTCCGCCGGCACCGCGCTTCGCGTTGCGTACAGATACCACAGCAGCCACGCCGGAGCGGTCCACACATAGAAAGCCGACGTCATCGGAATCTGGACAACAAAGCCGACCATGCCCGCGGCTGCAATTGCCACGAAGAGCGCCAAAGACGCAATCGACTTCTCCGCCTTGTACTTCTCGGTCGTGTAAAGCCCGATCAGCACCGCAGGAAACAGCACCGCTTGATCGCTGTAGAAGGAGTAAGGCGTACACGCCACCGACACCAGCAGCACCAGAAGGCCCTCGCGATTCCAATCCCAGCTTTCGCGGCGCCTGGCAAAGTACCACACGGCCCAGACGCATGCGCATGCCTCAGGAACGTACCCCAGCGGCCGCGCAGCGCGATCGACGCCAAAGCGCAGCGCCATGCTGACCGTCGGTATAAACAAATCGGCAGCACCACTTGTGTGCATCATCCGGGCGTATTCACCCCACACATGCGGGTCGAGGCCGAGCGTAAGTCCGCAGCTTACAGCCAGCGCAAATGCAAAGCCGCCCAACACCCGGAACTCTCTCCGTACAACCGACCAGAGCACCAAAACCACGGCTAAGGGCAGGAACAGATGCGGCTTGAGCGCGCAAAGCACCAGCGCCGCGCCCGCAAGCCACGGCCGCCTGCGAACGAAGTACAGAAACAGCACAATACTGAGCAGAAAGAAGATTCCGAGCTGACCGGAGATGAGGCACCACAGCGACGGCGGAAAACCCAGCGCGATCACATGCCAGCGGCTCTCGGGCCGTCCGTGCAGCAACCACAAAATCCAGACAGAGACTGAAAGGCAGGCAAGCAGCAGAAGCATCCACAGGATAAGCCCGGTTTTCGCGCTCACCCATCCCAGCGGCAGCGCATAAGCAGACGCCACCGGTGGGCTCAAGCTCACCAGTGCGCCTGGAAAGCCCATGCCGGCGGAGCGCTCAACGCGAAAGAGCGCGGCCGTGTCATAGGGATTCGCGCCGTGCGCAAGCTGCTGCTCCGCCGCCCAATATTGAATGAAGTCGCGCCCCGTAGCAGTTTTCTGATTCACGCCGAAAACCAGTATCGCCACCACCAGGCAGGCGCCGATTGCGATAATGCCGGCCGCCGCAAACTTGCGCAAACGCGATCCTGTCTGCGGCATGAGAGTGATCCAGCCCCCGTTTCCCCGTGGATTGATGCCCTGGAATTGATGCCCTGGATTGGTGCAGGAAAATCATAGCGTACCGGATGCGTTCGCCTCGAGCACAATGGAAAACGCGCGCAGCA
>JASIJX010000377.1 GCA_030049955.1 Acidobacteriaceae bacterium | reverse complement strand
GCGAACAACGTCCTCAACCACCCGAGCTTCGGACAACCCGGCAGAAATGTCGGATACGGTGCGGATAGTTCCGCAATCACTAGCACGACGATTAACGGCAGAGACATGGAGTTCTACGGACGCCTGTCGTTCTAAACAGCAGACAAAAAATCGACTCAACCGGAAAAGACGGCGATTCGTCGCCGTCTTTTCTGCTTATTTGATCGTCGTCCCGGCCCGATATACGATAGGACTGCCGTGACTCCCAAAACCCTGTTCGCTGCGTTGTTTCTGCTTCCATCTCTTTGCATGATCTCTCTCGGCCAGACGCCTTCCACTAACAGTCAAGCCCCTCTGGCCAACGATCAGACGCCTCCCACTAAGGAGGACCAGATCGCCCTGCATTCACGGCTTGCCGAGAAGTACCTGCAGGAGAAATACCCCGACCTGGCCATTCCCGAGCTGGAAAAACTCGTCGCGCTCGATCCGGACAATATTGCCGCGCACGGAAATCTCGGGGTGCTGCTGTTTTTTCGCGGTGATTACAAAGCTGCGATACCACATTTGCAGGCAGCGTTGCAGGCACAGCCAAACCTTTCCAAGATCGAGGCCCTGCTGGGCTTCGCTCAAGAACGAACCTCCGATTTACCGAGCGCGCAAAAGAACCTCGAAGCCTCTTTCCCCGTGATCGAAGACAAGAAGCTCAAACTTGAAGTGGGCCTCGATCTCCTCGGCATCTACAACGCGAACAGCGACCTCGATGATGCCGCCGTGTTGGTCCCTCAGTTGCGTAAGGCGTTCCCCGACACTCCCGAGGTGCTTTACGCCGCCTATCGTACTTACGCCGATCTCTCCGGCGAGGCGATGCTCACCTTATCACTGGAGGCTCCTGATTCCGCGCAGATGCACCAGTTGTTGGCGCACGAAGAAATCCGCGAGGGTAACACCAATGGCGCGGTTGCCCAATTCCGCAAAGCCATCGCCCTCAATCCCCGATTACCCGGCGTACACTTTGAGCTTGCCGAACTGTTGAACACTTCGCAGGATCCGGTGGCCAAAAAGGAGGCCGAACAGGAATATGTTGCTGCCCTGGCCGTGAACCCGCAGGACGAAAAGTCGCTCTGCCGTTTGGGAGAGATCGCGATGGCAAAGGGAAACACTAAAAAGGCGTTCGAGCTATTCTCGCGGGCCGTGGCATTACAGCCGGTCGACTCCGACGCCAAACTCGACCTTGCCAAAGTGCTTATCCAGATGAATCAGCTCGATAAAGCTCAAACCCTGCTCGAACAGACGGTGCAGCTTGACCCCACCAATGCCACGGCTCACTATCGGCTGGCTACTTTTTACCGCGATCAGGGGCATATTGAAGATGCCAAGCGCCAATTGGAGTTTTACCAGAATTTGCGGAAAGAAAAAGATAAGCTGCGGGATGTTTATAAAGACCTGCTAATTCAGCCAGCCGAAATCAAGGCAGGCGCGGCGGATGAAAAATAGTCTGTGCTTTGCGCGCGCCAATATGGCGGCTCGGGGAAGAGCAATGATCTTGGATTGCACGAGAGCGTGGCAGCGGGTCCGGAGGAACGGTACAACCTGACGATGCGTTTTGAGTTCTTCAAACTCTTCAACCGTGCTCAGCTTGGCGGACCCGACCAAAACATGCTTGACTCAACCTTTGGTCAGATCATCAACTATGGCGGACTCGGTGGGCGCGTAGGCCAGTTTGGCGCGCGTCTCGCGTTCTAGTAAACGCTCCCCAGGTCGCCTGAGGTTTCGTCTGCCACGATGGATGGAACTCAGGGCGCGTCTCGAAAACAAATTCGTTCGGTTCATAACCTGACGAGCCCAAGGGTCCACTGCATCGCCGAGCAGCATCTTTATGTATGTCGTTGGACGCCGCGGCGATCGATTCAGTCGGTTTCGATTTTCTGACTTCGGAATGGCTCAACTTGTAGACATTGCAAATGCCGATAACTATCTGCGCAAAGCCGCATTGGCCAACGATCCGCCTTCGAAGACCTTATATAATCCCGAACGGAATGGCATCCGATGCCGCAGCCTTGCCGCATCACTGTTGCCGGCAACTGCGCCTTCCCGGTTGTTCTTGAGCCGATACAAAGGATTACCGTTTAACGACAGCCGCTATCAAGGTGGTCCACAGGAAATACAAGGGCGGGTGTTATGCGCCTATTATGATCTGGGCGGTGAATGAGTGGCGTATCACGATACTGACCCACAAAATCATGGTAGCGGAGAACTGAATCCGGCCGACGGAAGCCACCTCTATGAATTCCGTATTCACGAGGGAGTCGATACGTCCTACACGAAGTTCGATCGTAAACTGGCCGAGGAAAGGGATTGCTGCTCGAAAAAGCCGGAGAAATTTTAACTTCACTACGAATTTTCTGGTAGTGTCCTAATTTGGATTTGCTTGGCGTTTGGGCTTGTCCATGTTTTCATATGCGGTGCATTCTTCGCCAGCACGCTTGAAATCGGGAGGCATGATAGAGGCAAAACCGGCCTTTTCACAAAAGTGATACCAGTGGCCGTCTCCAAAGAAATCGGTGTAGGTGATTTTTCCAAATATGAAAAAGTGGGCGCGCCCGTGCGCCACATCATCGACCTCAGACGCAGTAAAGAGGTGCACTCGCGATTTATCTTTACTGCCCTTCGGCGCTGGTTCGACAACCGCATCCTGCAAAGACAGAGGTTTGCCTCCAGGTTCGAGAACTCCGGCCTTGAACGCCAACGCATGCGGATACTGAAAACTCGGAACTTGGCCGCCGTAAATGAGTTCTACTCTTGCTTGTCCGTCGATACCGAAAGTAGGCGTATTGCCATACCCCTTAACAGCGAAGGGAAAAAATTCTGGCTTTCCGAGGGTCGGAAATGGAACATTCGCTGGCGGCAGATCGACCTCTATCCATCCCCGCTGCGCCATTTTCATTGCGTTCACCTGCTGGTCAAGTTGGCCTTGAGCTATTTGCAATTGTTGTGCCGTAGTTGCGGCGTTGTTTTTGGAATCAATCGAGGTCTGCGCCTGATTTTCTCCTTGGACACGAGTCTGAGCATTCATGGCGGTCAATTGTCCGCGGTAGATAATCAATGCTCCAATGCCGACAGCGGCCAATACAGCATTTACTGCGAGTTGCAGCCATTCCACAGTTCTAGTTTCGTTGATAAGCTTCTTTGTTTCTTTTATATCTTCCTTGGTTGTATCGGGTTCGCCTTTGCCCAATACGCCTTGATTATAAAGCGGTATACCTGGAGGTGGGGGTGGAGGGTTGTGTTCGCTCTCGGGGGATGCTTTTTGGGGATCATCAGCACCATTCATGGCTTCGCTTTCTGGGGGATAAATTAAATGTATCACAAAAACAATTGACATAATCTGTTTTCTGTAATACATTTATTCCAGTGAGGCTCTATGGCTAACATCCTCCCAAAAGACGCGCAGATTCAAGTGATTGCCGCCTTGGCTGAAGGTTCCAGCATCCGCTCCATTGAGCGCATGACCGGCATCCACCGCGATACGGTTATGCGTCTTGGAGTTCGTATCGGGCAGGGATGCGCAGCATTGCTGGATGCCAAGATGCGCGATCTTTCCTGCACTCGGCTTGAGATCGACGAAGTATGGGGATTCATCGGGAAGAAAGAGCATCACGTCCGTCCAGGCGATGATCCACAGTTTGGTAACGTCTGGACGTTCTGCGCTATTGACTCTGAGACTAAGCTGGTTCCAGTTTTCCATGTAGACAGCCATCGTAGCCGGGAAGCTACAACGGCGTTTATGCGCGATGTTGCCTCGCGGATGCGCAACCGCTTGCAGGTATCGACCGATAGCCTGAGAGCGTACCGGGATGCCGTGGAAGCGGCATGGGGCGCGGATGTGGACTATGCGCAGATCACCAAGGTGTATGGCCATGAAGAGCGGGACGAACACCGCTATGCTCCACCTGAAGTGATCGGAACAGAAAAGACCATCATTCAGGGAATGCCCGATTACAGTCTCATCTCTACCAGCTACGTTGAACGCCTGAACGCGACCACGCGGCTGCATATGCGCCGCTTAACTCGCCTCACTTTGGCATTTTCAAAGAGGCTCGAAAACTTCAAGGCTGCGGTGGGGCTTCACTTCGCCTATTACAACTTCGTCCGTCGTCACAATACGCTACGCTGCACCCCCGCAATGGCCGCTGGCGTGGAACGTACATTTTGGACCGTGGCCGATCTTATCGAGGCTGCATCATGACTTACCTTGAGGAGTTGCAGCAGGCGATCCGCAAACTCCACGGCGTCCACTCCACGCACGTTCAAAGTGTGCCTGTTACCGAGAAATTCAAGGGGGAAGTCATTTGGGATGGGATTGTGGAGGTTTTCGAGCTTCACGGTCACCCCAAAGCGACCCACGCCTACGCTTGGACCCACGACACTGACGATCCCAACCAGCCAAAGCGCAGCGTGACCGTTCTGAAGATTCCGCCAGCGGTATCCCCGGAAACCGCCGTTAGAGTTGCCATCATGCAGGAGCTACGTGATGCCGAAACAGCCTAAGAAGCGCAAACCGGGGAGACCGAAGCTGGCAGAGCATGAGACTAAGGGCAAGATCGTGCCGGTGCGGTTCACAGAGTCGGAATACGACAGAGTGTCAGAGGCTGCTCGGAAAGCAGATAAAACCGTCTCGCAATGGGTTCGCAGCATTTTGAGTGCCGCAATTGAAGGGTGATGGTGTGGAAAGCAAATTAGGACACTACCAATTTTCTTGATTATTCGACCTTGATCCAAGGTAAGCTTCAGCATCTAAAAATCCCAAAAGCCCCTATCCTTCAAAATTCCCCTTGCTGACCGCTTCTTCGAGGTTGGCGAGACCATCGCCAACACCACTACGGCCCGCGCCGTCCGGAGTTCAATTGTTGAAGAATGCGGCTCGTCTAACCATGCGTGTTCATGGGGAAAGTGACAAGCAAACCAGAGATTGGCCTTTCGAACCCCAATTTCGGATAGTTGGACGACAGCCGACAACACGCCCGCAATGCAAGCGGTCTGCGCTTAGTTTCTGAACAGCAACAGGGTCCATGCAGGTCATGTATCCAATGTCGTTCAGCAGCGGATCGCACGCCGACGAAGAAGCTACGTTGATGCCCGATATCATAGACAGTCCTTACCGAAATCTCCTTTTTGAACGCGGCCTCCGCACTTGCGGGCGCAGAGGCTGCAATCGACCATGGTGGATTTATTTCGTTTCTGCGTAAGGTCCGACTTCGGGCTTGCCTTGCGTGTCTTTGAGCGGCCCGAGTTCGTCAGCGACGCCGCGCGTGATGGCCGAGAGTTCGCTACCAGCCTGGAAACACGTGAAATCGGGCCGGTTGAGCCAGCTGATAGGACCGCAGAGCCGTTTGTGCTCAGAGATCGCTGCATCGTGCACGATGTTGATCAGACGCTCGAAATCCGGCGAGCCGGGCCGGTAGCCGGAGCGATTGGCCAGGTCAGAGGCGGCAGCAAAGATGGCCGTCACGCCGGGAATGGCTGCAATTTGTTTGGCCTGCATCAAGGCGGGCAGGGTTTCAATCATCTCAATCAACACCAGGTTCTGGTTGATGGTGGCGCGATATCCACCCGGGACGTTGCCCCAAAAGGCCGGACTAAAGGCTTGGCCCCCGCCCAGGCTGCGGTCGCCGAGGGGCGGGAAAAAGGCCCAGTCTCTGGCCTGGGTACCCTGCTGCACCGAGCGGACGGTGGGCACGATCAACACCAGCGCGCCGAGATCCACTGCGTGCTGGATTTCTCGCTC
>JASIJX010000001.1 GCA_030049955.1 Acidobacteriaceae bacterium | reverse complement strand
GGCAGCACCGCGCGCGTCATTCCCCTCTTCGCCTGGGTCACCATCGACATGGTCCTCTGGGGATTCATGACCAAGTACCTCAATGGCGTGACCGGCTCGCGCTACAGCTTTGTGCCCGCGCTTCTGGGCGCCGTACTCTTCTGGGACTTCATGTCCCGCGTGATGCAGGGCGTCACCACCGCATTCTTTGAGGACGTATGGGCACGCAACTTCCTCAACGTCTTCGCCAGCCCCATCACCACGGCTGAGTACATCGGCGGCCTGCTCGTCTGCAGCATGGGCACCAGCGCCGTGGGCCTCATCGTAATGGTAATCGTCGCTGGGCTTGCCTTCGGACTCTCGTTCGCCGTCTACGGCGCCATGCTCGTTCCATTTCTGCTGGTGCTGTTTCTCTTCGGCCTGGCGCTGGGCATCGTGGGCAGTGCCCTCGTGCTGCGCCTCGGTCCGTCATCGGAGTGGTTTGTCTGGCCCATCCCCGCGTTGCTCGCGCCCTTTGCCGCCGTCTACTATCCGCTGGCTACGCTGCCGGCGTGGATGCGCACTATCTCGCATCTGATCCCGGCCGCATATGTCTTTGAAGGCATGCGCGCTATCGTCGCCGGCCGCTCATTTGATGCAGCGCTCTTCGCCGTCGCACTCGCGCTTGCGGTCGTTTACATCCTCGCTGCGTACTGGCTGTTCGCCCGCGTCTTCCAGTACGCCGTCCGCACCGGTCTAATCGCCCGTTACAGTGCGGAAACCGTGTCTTAGCGCATCTATTCCGCCAGCTTCGCCAGCGTGCGGGCCAGTACATGCACGCCGCCGCCGATCCACTCCGGGCTTGCATACTCGTCCGGCCGGTGACTCACGCCGCCGCGGCAGGGAATGAACAGCATCGCCACCGGCGCAAAACAGCACACGAACGACGAATCGTGATACGCCCGCGCCACCATCCGCTTGTAGCGCTTTCCCGCCGACTTCGCCGCGTCCTCCAGCGCATTGACGATGGCTGGGTCGCAAACAGCCGGCGGATCGGCGTTGATCAAGTCCGTCATAATGCGCACGCCGCGCCGGGCGCTCACATCTTCGCAAGCAGCCTGCAACTGCGCCAGCACGCCATCGCGCCGCGCCCTATCGATATCGCGCACATCCGTCGTCATCCGCACGCGCGAGGGAATGCTGTTCACTGCGCCCGGAAACACCTCGCAGATCCCCACCGTGCCCACCGTATCAACCGCGCCAGTAGACTTCGCCGCTGCTTCCAGCGCCAGGATCAGCTCCGCCGCCGCAGCCAGCGCATCTTTCCGTCCCGGCATCAGCGCGCCACCCGCGTGCCCGCCCTCGCCCTCAATCGTGATCCACTGGCTCGCGGGCGCGGCAATGTGCGTCACCAATCCAATGTCCAGGCCCTCGCGCTCAAGGTACGGCCCCTGCTCGATGTGCAGCTCAACAAACTGATGAAACTGTCCGGCAGGTGCCTTCACCGATTCAAGTGGTCCACTGAAGCCCCCCTGCGCACGCAGTTCCTCTACCCCGCGCCCATCCTTGTCGCGCAGCCCGCGCGCCTGCTCCGGAGTCAACACGCCGGCCATCATGCGGCTGCCCAGGCATCCGATCCCAAACCGCGTAGGCTCCTCGGCTGTAAAAATCACCAGCTCAATCGGCCGCCGCGGCCTGTAGCCAAGCTGCTTGAGCACGCGGATCGCCTCAAGCCCGCCGAGAACTCCCACGCACCCGTCATAGAGCCCCGCATTCGGAATCGCGTCGATATGCGATCCCGTCCCTACCGGCGCAAGCCCGGGCTGCGTGCCCTCCCATCGCGCAAAGGTGTTGCCGATCGCATCTTCGCGGATCGAAAGTCCTGCGTCCAGGCACAGCTTCTTCACGTACACCCGCGCACGCATGTCCGCCTCGCTGAACACCACGCGCGTAACCACCGGCGGCTCAGCCTCGGAGATTTGCGCGAGCGTCATCAGCTCGGCCATTAGTCCGTCTATAGAAAGTTGCGTCCGCGCGGTCGTCATCGTCGTCCTCTGCAAACCCCGAACCTCAGTTTTGAAAGGGCACGGCTTTAGCCGTGCCGTAAATGCAGCAAAATGAAAAAGGGCTTTAGCCACGGAGGGATGTTTTTTTTCAAGAACTCCCCCTCAGCCCAGCGGATGCCTGCGCCAGTCCTTGTAGATCAGGTACTTCGCCGGCTTCTTGCCCAGTGCGCCGAACCACTGCGGGCAATACGCGCGCATCCAGATAAAATCGCCCGCCTGCACGGGATACCACGACTCGCCCAGCCGGTAGATGCCGCCGCCCTCGAGCATCAGCAGCCCATGCTCCATCACATGAATCTCCACCTGGCTAAGCGCCGCACCCGGATCGTAGGTCATGGTGTTCACGGCAAAATCATATGCCGGCCCATCAGGCATCAACGCCCGCACGCGCAGGTTCTCATCGCCCATCAGCGCTATTGGCTTCACGGCAGGCTCCGTGCCCACAGCGATCTCCGGCTTTGCGTCCGCCTGCGCCTCATATTTCTTCTCAATCACTGCTGCACGCACCCGGGAAGCAGCATGCAACGTGTGTGCCGCGCCCTCCGGCAGATAAGCGTAGCCGCCCGCCGCGAGCGTGTGTCTGCGCCCCTCGACTTCCAGCTCCAGCTCACCATCAAGCACATATACAAACCGCTGCGCCGACCCCTGTTGCATCCTTCCGCCCGCGGCAAACTCCGCCGTCATCTGCGTAAATCGCGCGCCCATCTGCGGCGCGGCGTGAACCACGAACTCCACGCCCTCGGCACCGGGCAGCGGCGAGCGCACAAACGTATCAGGCGTCTGCAGCAGATGATCGGCCTTCAGGCTGCTTCGTGTTGCTCCCAGATGCTGCACGCGTGACCTCGTTCAAAGAAAGTTTGCAACTGCGTTGCTCGATTGTAGCGGACGATTCCATAATCGGGAGACCTACGTAGTGAATCAGCTTCGAAGCTTTGAAGGGTACGGGCTTCAGCCCGTACAACAACCCCGCAAAATTCTCCGGGCTTTAGCCCCTGAGGGAATGCGCATTCAAACTGACCCACTGCGCGCCGCCAGCCGCGCCAGAAATCTCTCGCCCACGCGCAGCGCCGCCTCCGCATCCTCCTCGCGAACAGTCTCTGACGGATGATGGCTCACGCCGCCCGGGCTGCGCACAAACAGCATCGCCGTAGGCACGCGCGACGCCATCAACATCGCATCGTGTCCCGCTCCGCTTGTCATCCGCTTCGCCGGAAGCCCCGCGTCCTCCATCCCCGCAACCAGAAGCGCCGTCAGCCGCTCGTCCATCGGCACGGCAGGCTGATCTAATTGCTGCTGCGCCGAAAATTCCAAATTCCGCCGCGCCGCAATCGCCTGCGCCACTCGCAGCAGCTCGTCCACCGCAGCCTTTCGCGCACCGTCGTCGGCCTGGCGCACGTCCAGGCTCACGCGCGCATCTCCG
>JASIJX010000376.1 GCA_030049955.1 Acidobacteriaceae bacterium | reverse complement strand
AGCTGCTTCATGCCCAGCGAGATGCGGCGGTCGGTCGGGTTCACGCTCAGAACGACGGTGTCGACCTCGTCGCCCGGCTTGACCAGTTTCGACGGGTGCTTGAGGCGCTTGGACCAGGTCATCTCGGAGAGATGAACGAGGCCTTCGATGCCCTGCTCCAGCTCGACGAACGCGCCGTAGTCAGTAACCGAAAGAATGCGGCCGTGCACCTTGGCTCCGACCGGGTAACGCTCCTGCGCGTCGAGCCACGGGTCAGGCGTAAGCTGCTTGAAGCCGAGCGAAACGCGCTGCTTTTCCTTATCGAACTTGAGCACCTTCACCTGGATCTCGTCGCCGACGTTGACCAGGTCGCGGGGATGGGTGAGGCGACCCCAGCTCATGTCGGTGATGTGGAGCAGGCCGTCGATGCCGCCGAGGTCAACGAACGCGCCGTAATCGGTGAGGTTCTTGACCGTGCCGGTGAGCACAGCGCCTTCTTCCAGATGCTCCATGGTGGCCGAGCGCTTGGCGGTCTGCTCTTCTTCGAGCAGCTCCTTGCGGCTGACGACCACATTGCCGCGCTTTTTGTTCAGCTTGATGACGCGCACCTGAATCTGCTGGCCGAGGTAGGCGTCGAGATTGCGCACCGGGCGAATCTCAAGCTGCGAGCCGGGCAGGAATGCCTTCATGCCGATGTCGACGGTAAGCCCGCCCTTGACGCGGCCTGCAACGGTGCCGGTCACCGGCGTTTTGTCGTTGGCGGCCTTCTCGATCGTGTCCCACACGCGAAGGCGCTGCGCCTTGTCGTAGCTCACCAGGTAGCCGCCCTCGGGCTCCTCGCGCTCGATAACCACGTCGATCACGTCGCCGGGCTTGAACTTTGGAGCGCCGGTGTGATCCACAACCTGCTCGAGCGGCACCAGCCCCTCGGACTTGAGGCCCACATCGACCACCAGGTGCTTCTCGGTCTGCTTGACCACGGTGCCCGGAACAAGCTTGTCGCCGTATGCCTCTACGGCTGCCGCCTCGGCGGCCTGCTCACGCTCGAAGGCCTCGAGTGCGGCAGAGAAATCTTCGCTCGCCTCCTGGGGCGCGTCTGCGCTCTCGTGGGCGTGCTGGGTTGTCTGGGCCTGGGTTGCCAGGTGGTGGGTGGTATCGGCGTCCATTTGGTGCGCTGCGGCCTGTGCGTCGACATGTTGGTCGGGGGCAGGTGCAGTCTCAGAAGTGGTGGACGTGGATTCGTGCGACGGCTCTTCGTGCTCCATCGCAGGGTCGAGGGTGGGTGTTTCGAGTTCGGTGTTCAGGGTTATGCTCTCGGGTTCGGAATTGAGGACGTTTGCCATTACTGCCAGCTCCGGGATTCCATGGTCCTGCGACGGTTCTGCCAGCCGCTGGGGGCCTCCACGAGGGCAATGGGAATTGCCGGGGAGGTCATATTTGAACCGTGCCTTCGCGCTGGAGTTGCCGTGCCCTTTCCTGGAAACAGCCCGCCGGTCTGTGGCCGGCGTGTTTTATCGGCTGGTCCTCAGGAAGCTACCGGCAAGGCAACGGCTAGCTGAGAAGGCGGCCGCAACTCACTGCTGGAATCCGCGCAGGAAGCTACGATCACAAGTTTAGCAATCCCGGCAATCGAAGGTCAAACCATCGGTTGCCTGTTGTCTCGCGTTTTGCAGAGGGGAAAAACAACAAAGGATGAGCTGAAAAAATAGCAGAGAACTCCGGTTCTCTGCGGCTCAAAATCGTGGTTCCTCGAAATCTTAGTTCCTCTAAATCAATCCTAGTTCGTCTAAATCGTGGTTCCTGGTCTCTGCCGATCAACTAATGATGCTGCGCAACGCAAAAGGATGCGCTTTGTGAGGAGGCGGCTATTTGCGGGGCCCGCAGCTATACTGTGGCGGCGGACCGAAATCAAATCAATGGACCACCTCTGGACTCCCTGGCGCTTTGCCTACGTTACCTCAGCCGACACGGCAACCCGCGCCGGCGTCCCTCCTGCGCTCGAGTCCTGGCCCGGCGATCTGGGCTGCGTGTTTTGCAACCTTATCGCCGCCATCGATTATGCCATCAAAAACGGGATGGACCCTGTGGAAGCCGAGCGCGCCGGCGGCGTGGTGCTGCGCGGCCGCGATTGCTACATCTGCCTGAACGCCTTCCCCTACACGTCGGGTCACGTGATGATCGTGCCCTACGCGCACATTGACCGGCTGGCGAGTTTGGCCGCCGAGGCCGCGCAGGAGATGATGGATCTGGCCCAGCGCACAGAGCGCGCCTTTGAGAATGCCTACACTCCGCAGGGATTCAACTTTGGCCTGAACGTGGGCCAGGCCGCCGGAGCAGGGGTGGCCGGCCACATTCACCTGCACGCGATGCCGCGCTGGGTGGGCGATACCAACTTTATGACTACGGTGGCCGAAACCCGCGTGCTGCCCGAAGACCTTGAAACCACCTGGAGCCGGCTGCGCGAGGCCTTTGTTAAGGCGGGATGATGGTGAGCCACGCGGCTGAGCTTGTGGTTTACGGGTTTGTGAACGTGGGTTCGCGATCCGTGGTGCATTGAGGGGGTGCATTGAGGGGGTGCATCGAGGGGGTGCGTTGAAGGGGTTTGTCGAATGGAACCGCTGAATGGGGACCGGGGTGCGCTACCGGCCGCCTGCAGGCAACTCGAACCGGACCACGGCCACTCGAATCAATTGAGCGAGTGCGAAACTTATCCCATCTTTTCGCTTCGGCCCTCCTCAATAATCTCTCAAGTCCAGCACTCGTTACAGTTCCAACACTCGTTACGGCTCCAGCACCCGTTACAGTTCCAGCACTCGTTTCCAGCACTCGTTACAGCGATTCCAGAGCCGCTGTGTCGCGCCCACGCCGTGGGGCGGTTTTTTCCCGTCGAAAATGCCGTTTGCCCGGCTGCTGGAGAAAGCACCTAAACTGCGTATCCCCACTGAGGTCACAGATGAATCTTTCCATGAACCTTTCCAGCGAAATGCTTGATTACCTCCGCTTTCTGGGCATTCAGATCGGACGATACCCAAAGCACTACTCCCCGCAGGAACACGCGCGCGCGCTGGTTTACTCGGCTCTCGAAAATTACCGCGCAAAGCACATCGGTCCGGAACGCCAGGAGGAGTTCTATACGATCGCCATGGCTGCGTTTCAGGACGGCGAGGAAGAGGGCAAGCGCCTGTTCGCGCAGGCGCAGCAGCTTGTCGAGGCGAATCAGGCAGCCGCGGACCAGTAGTCCTATCGCGATAGACACAGGTTTGCACGAGTACAGGCCAACCTTGCTGGCGCAAGGCAGGCCTGCACTACGTGCGATCGCTTCCCCGTCCATCCCATTGAAAATTGATTGCACGGCGGACGCGGAAGTTGCTGCGAAACCCATTGTCAGGAACCGGTTGTCAGCCCCAGACCGATGGCGGCACGACAACTGCGTCAGCGGGGACAAGAGTAGCAACTGAAACATGCGGCCAGGTAAGACCGTTGAAATTCAGCAAAACGGTCTGCGAGTACTGAATCTGTGTTGACGTGACCGTGATGGTTCGTGGCGTGGTGATTGCAACGGGGGGAGTGACGGAGAATTTCGTCACCGGCTGGCCGGGAACGCTTGCCGAACCTGAGATTGTCAGGGGCGGGTGACCCGGCGTGAAGATCGGCACCACGATGGTCTGCTCGACCGTCTCAATCCAGAACGTGGCCGACATTTGCAGGGTTTGCGCATTTGGGGCGCTCGGTGGCGTGTGATTGTCGCCGAGCAGAAATGCGATGTTTTCGGCACCGCCACCAAAGAGCGGAGCAGCCGGGCTGGTGGCGACATGGATCGTCGTGGTGGAGGTGATCTTCTGGCTTTTGATGTGATTGCGCAGCACCGTGTTGGGATCGTCGAGAATCGCCTGGGTGATGGTGCCGGCGGCGATAAAGGACGTCAGATCCTGCGGAATCCGCGGAGTGCCCGGCGTGGCGGCAGTCTGGCTGGGGAATCGGATCGGCGCTCCGCCTCCTGTGGGCGTTGGGGTAATGCTGACGGCCGGTATGGTCGGCGGTCCGCTGGCGGTGGTTGCGGTTCCCTGCGCCTCAATGGTTGTGCCGTGAGGAATGGACCCCATGCGCACAAGGGACTGAGGCTCGTCGGGAGTTGTCGTGGAAGGAACGATCATCCACAGTCCCGGCTCCACATGAATGCCCACGGGCTGTGCGGGGTTGGTGACGTCGCTTATCGTCTGCAGATAAGGCACGCCGTTGAGAAAAATGTCTCCCTGCACCTCTCCTCGATTGGGAACCGCACCCAGACTGGGTGAAAACGAGAGATTTTCCGAGGTCAGGTTCAGTTCAAGGATGTTGTCGCTGGTGACCGGAATGGGAAGTACGGTGGGGGTTTTTGTGTTGTCGGGCCGGAAGATGGTGTTGAAGCCGTTGCCGGCCCAGTCTCCTACGAATGCTGCGAGAGGGCCAAGACTTGGGGTGGCGACCGTCGCAAGCTGGTCGGGTTTCGGCGAAACCTGATTGAAAATGAAATCATCAGGAATCGCGATGGTGGATCTGACGTTGACTGGATTGGTGGGCATGAAGAGTTCTCCTTCGGAGATTGACTGAAGGGCCCATTGGACAATGCTTGTAGCCTGTTTTCTATGCTTTGTCAATCAAAAAGACTGAATTGCAGCTCGTAATTCCCGATCTCCAACTAATGGTTGATTCACTGTTCGGTCCACGGCTGCGAGCTACGCCGCACCAGCTACAATAAGAGAGGCCGACCGCCCAAAATCTCTGCGCGACGCGCGCAAATCTGCAAGGAGTTCGAGAAATCTTATGGCGATTCCCGCCACGCAACTACGCCCGGGCATGATCATCAAGCACAACGACCAGCTCCACCTGGTCTTCAAGGTCGAGCACCGCACGCCCGGCAATCTGCGCGCCTTTATCCAGGCCAAGCTGCGCAACCTCAAATCCGGCGC
>JASIJX010000375.1 GCA_030049955.1 Acidobacteriaceae bacterium | reverse complement strand
GCCGGGCTGCCGATCGGGCTGCCGCTGATGCTCCGCGCGCCGGAGATCATGGGAAACGCCTGAAACGTCACCGCCGACGGCGGCACGCCGGCAAAGCACAGCGTGCCCGTTGGCCGCAGCGCCTGCAGATAGCAGTTCCAGTCCTGGTCGCCGTTGGCCGTGTTCAGGATGAAATCCTGCGACCCGGCCATCTCCTTCATCGCCTTCGAGTCGAGACTGTTTACAAAGTGATGCGCGCCCAGAGTGCGAGCCTCTTCTTCCTTGCTGGTCGAAGTGGAAAACGCCGTTACCTCCGCGCCAAAGGCCCGCGCAAACTGGATCGCCAGATGACCCAGCCCGCCGATCCCTACTACGCCCACGCGCGAGGCCGGGTTCACCCCATGCGTGCGCAGCGGCGTGTACACGGTAATCCCGCCGCACAGCAGCGGCGCGGCATTTTCGCTCGCCAGCGCCTCGGGAATCGGAATCACAAACCGCGAGTTCGCGCGCACGCAGTTGGCGTAGCCGCCATGCCGGTGCACGCACGTGCCCTCAGACTGCGCGCACAGGTTCTCCATGCCGCGCACGCACCACTCGCACATGCCGCAGGAGTTCGACTGCCATCCCAGCCCCACGCGCTGGCCCTTTTCAAGCCCGCGCACGTGGCTGCCCAGTGCAGAAACCGTGCCGATAATCTCGTGGCCGGGAATGAACGGATACTGGCTCAAGCCCCAGTCGTTCATAATCAGGTGAAGATCGCTGTGGCAGATGCCACAGTGGGTGATTTCAATTTCCACTTCCTGCGGCTTCAGTTCGCCTGGATCGTAATGAAACGGCAGAAGCTCCGCTCCTGCCGCGTGCGCTGCAAGTCCCTGAATCCGAGCCATAGCTGACCGGAGCTCCTTGTTGTCCT
The DNA here is from genome assembly GCA_030049955.1 of Acidobacteriaceae bacterium. The sequence goes on along the minus strand of JASIJX010000375.1, from coordinate 7,925 downwards.
TGTGTGCCAAACCGGCAGCGAGAGAAGCGCCGGCCCCCAAGTGGATGATTGTAAGCTGAGTTCTAGTTTAACCCGCCGCCCGGCTCGATATGCACATTCAGGATCTGGTAGCCCGACAGCACTCCGCCCGCCGGAGCGTCGCCGGCCAGTTCCGCCGATTCGCCGTTCAGGCTGATGTCCTCCGTGGCGCGCACCGGCTCCAGCGCGTTGGCCACCGAGAGCGGCAGGCTGGTCAGCGTGCGGCCATCCACTCCCGCCTGCGCTTCAGGCGTCAACAGGCTTACATACACCCGGTCGGCAGCGTGCAACTGCCGCGCCTGTGCCAGCACGGTCTCAAGATCGGCCGAGTGACTCGCCGGCTGCGGCTGGTCCAGCGTGCGGTCCAGTGTGGCGCCGTCTGAAACCAGCAGACGCAACGTGCCCGAGTTCAGCCTCGCCGGCAGCCGCACAGGGATGCGCACATTGCGCTCCGGCTGCTGCCACGGCCGCAGCGTGGCTTCCACCATCACGGTGTCGCCCGCGTGTACCGTGTCGCCCGAAACCAGCCGTGCACCCACCAGCTCCACCTCGAGCCGCCGCGGAATCTCCTCGACGTGCAGATCGATCTTCTTCACCGAACCCCGCCGCGCCTGGTTCCCGTAAAGGCTCATGAACCGCTCGCCTGTCAGCAGCGCCGCCTGCATCGGCGCAGGCAGCATGCCGCCGGGCGAAGCCCACAGGTCGAGCGGCGAAGGCGGATAGTTGTCCAGATCGATGCTGCCCGTAATGTGATAGCTGGTTTCGGCCGTGCTTTCGTTCGACTCGAGCAACGCCTGGTACAGCACCACTAGCACTGCCTGCGAGGTGAGCGAGGGGAGATCGAGAACCTCCACATTCACTTTGCGCGGGGCTACATCGTCAGGGCCTGGACCTGACATCGAAATATGCATCGGAATCATGTGCGCCTGCGCACCCAGCACGCCGCGAATGCCCGATTCGCGGTCCTCGGTGAAAGCGCCCACCGTCGCGCCCGTGTTGATGATCTTGAATGCGTTCAGCGGCGACGCCAGCGTCGTCACCACTTCAGCCGTGGTCATCGGAAGCGAAACCGGCCCGGCCTGCAAAATCGGATGGCCGCAGGCCAGCAACTGCTTCGGGTCAATGTAGGTGATCGTGCATGTGGCCGCGATCTCCATATCGCCGCGCACCAGTTGCGCGCTGATCGCCGACCCCGGCTTGAGCATGTCCTCGGCGGAGGTTGAAATCTTCACGTCGCCATCGGAACTGCCGCCCATGCCGCCCGCCGCCACCGTCTCCAGACTCGTGCCGGCCATGCGCTGCTGCCACAGCCGTATCGCCTGGGGCTGAAAACCGCTCATTACCAGCGGCGTCTCCATTGGTTGAAATTCAGTTGGGGCCTTGAATTCCATGCCGCCGCCCGCAGCCGGCGTCTCGGCAGCCGCGGCATTCGCGCTCAGCGTGTTTTCGTTGATCTCGCCGGTGTCCAGTCCCGTGTTCAGGCTCGTGTCCAGTCCCGCGCCAAGGCCCGTCTTCAGGCTCACCGGGTTGACCGGCGTCTCTGCGGGCGGTTTTGGCGAGGCAGGCCCAGTCGGCAGGTCGCGCAGCGAGAGCATCTGCTCAATCGGCGTAATGCCGGCAATCGGCTCTTTGCTGAACTGTCCGATGCGGTAGGAAAGCGAGCCCAGCAGTCTTCCATCGACGTAAACCGGGCTGCCGCTCATCCCTTCCACTACGCCCGTGTACTCCGCCTTGGCTCCGTGCAACTGCGCCAGGATCATGTCCTGACCCGGTCCGCGCGCGCCGCGCAGAACCCCCAGAATTTCCACCGGGATTGGTTCCGGCTTCGTCCCTTGAAAGACCGTCCACGCTGTGCCCATCAGCCCGCGATGCACCTGGCTCAGCGGAAAAATCTCGCCGCTCGACGGCGGTCCGGCCAGTGCGGCCTGTCCACCTGGCATAGGCTTTACCGGTGCCTGCGCGAAAACCCCCGTGCAAAGTGCCGCAGCCAAGCCCGCGCGAAGCACCCAAATGGGCTTCACGCGAAGCGCCCAGAGGGATATTGCCCGCCTCATTCTGGTTTCCTTAATCCGCATTTCCACGTCTATACCAGAGTACAGCGAGTCGCCTCGCTGATTACCCGCCTGGCGGCACGCTGGCCTGCTCCGGGCTGCGGTAAATCCCCGCAATCCCGTATGCTGGTTTCCAGCGAGGTTCTTATGTCTAAGCTGCGCGGCTTCGCCGCTTCCCGCCGTTTTGTTTCCCGTTTTTCGTCCTTGCTCGTCATCGCCGTTCTCGCCTTCGCCGCTGCGCCGGTTGATCGCGCCGTCGGCCAGCAGCCGCAGCAGAACCCGCAGCAGCAAAGCCAGCAGCAGCCGCAGGCCGTGCCCGAGTCCGGCGGTCCGTCAGCCGACAGCGGCGCCATTGCCATCCCTAAAAAGAACCCCGACGACAATCCACCGCCCGCTCCGCCTGCGCCTGCTGAGCCCACGTTCAAAAATCCCGAGGGCGCCCCCGACGTCTCACTTCATGTAGACGTTCCAGAGGTCACAGTGGATGTAGGTGTGCTGCTTGAAAAAACGCACCAGTTCGTCCCCGGCCTCAAGCCCACCAACTTCCGCGTTTACGAGGATGGCGTGGAGCAGAAGGTCGAAGGCTTCCGGCGCGTCGAAGCCCCCATCACCGCGCTGCTGTTGTGCGAGTTTGCGGCGAAGGGCTGGGCCTTCCGCATCGACATGCTCAACAGCGCCTGGGCATTCACCCAGCAGTTGCGGCCGCAGGATTACGTCGCCATGATGACCTTCGACCTGAACACCCACATCGTGAGCGACTTTACTCAGGACAAGCGGCAGATTCAGGAAGGCATCCGCGAGCTGGGTATGGAATCCTACATGCCCGCCGCATTCTCTGAAACCAATATCTTCGACGCGCTATCTGAAGCCCTCGACCGCATGTCGCGCATCGAAGGCGAAAAGTACATCATCCTCATCGCCTCCGGCGTCGATTCCATGTCCAAGCTCACCCTCGACCAGATGCTCAAGCGCGTCAAGGCCTCGCAAAACGTCACTATCTTTTCCATCGCCACAGGCGGCCTGCTGATGGAGATGACCGAGGGCACCGGCGGCATGATGGGCGGCATGCGCGACATGACCTACCTGCAGGCCGAAAACCAGCTGCGCACCTTCGCCAACCTCACCGGCGGAATGTTCTTCGAGCCCAAGTTCACCGGCGAGTTGCCTGACATGGTGAATACCATCAACCAGAACATCCGCTCCAAGTACGAGCTCGTCTATCGGCCCACCAACAGCAAGCAGGACGGCACCTATCGCAAGCTGCGCGTGCTGCTGGTCGACGACGAAGGCCATCCCCTGCGCATGCAGGATGAAAAGCACAAGCCCCTCAAGTACGACATCATCGCCCGCGACGGCTACCGCGCCCGCCAGGAAGTGGAGTAAGGAGCGGTCAGTAGAGCGACGCATTTTCCGCCGCTCCATCTTGTCATCCTGAGCACGTGAGACGCGAAGGATCTGCAGTTGTTCTTTCTGTTGCTTTTGCTTCACAGAGGCAAGCTTTTTCGCATGCGCCGAAAATTGCGGCAGCTCACGAATGAAAAGCAGCCGCAGATTCTTCGCTCATCCGCTTTACGGATTTGCTCAGAATGACAGTGCAGAATCTTTTGAGAATACGGGGATAATGGTAGCCCTTCTTGCGGCAACGCCCCGCAAAATCCGGCGCAATTCTGCCGGCTGGCCAAAAAACGCCTGGTTCAACCTACCCGCCAAGCACGCCCAGGTGAGCCAGAATATCCCGCACGTAATACACGATGACCACCACCGTCATCGCCACCACCAGCCACTGCGCTACACGCAGCAGCGGCTCCACTTTGTTCACCTTGGCCACGATCGCCAACTGGGCCGCCTTTTCATGATCGAAGGAATCGTCCAGAAAAATCTGGCCCTCTTCGTCGCGGGTCAGGCTAGAACGATACACATGCAATGCAGCCATTATGACAACCAGCGCACCCCACACTGACCACATGACAGGAACGAAAGTCATGGCTTCACCTCCATGGAAGCTCACCACCACACGAGTTCCCGGCGCGTGCAAGATTCGTCCGCTGGGAACGAACTCCTCAAACTGGCCGGGCCCTTGTTGGTGAAACATAATAGTCCTCATAAGGCGCGCTTGTAACCGGGATTTTTCATCGGGTAGTTAGATCCTCAATCTGCGGCGCTTGCTCTCGAATTGAACTGCGACCTTGCGTTCATCCGGGCATCGAATGAACGTATGCCGCCCGGGAATACCGGGCCCACGCCGGATCGATACGGGGCTTGTCCCTCAGCCCCCGGAGCGGTACAGTAAGAGAGGGCAAGCAATTCACCCAAAGGGAGATACAGATGGCCACAGTAACCGCCGGACCGGGACAGGAAACCGTAGCACCGGAAACCGTTAAGAAGCAGCCCCTTACGCTGACGCCGACGGCGATCGCTAAGGTGCGCGAGATCATGGCCACTCAGGATCCCATCCCTGCCGGGCTGCGCATCGGCGTAGTCGGTGGCGGATGCTCCGGGTTCCAGTACTCCATGGCTTTCGAGAACCAGAGCGGCATGATGGACAAGGTTTACAGTTTTGATGACCTGAAAGTTTTCATTGACGCCACTTCACTCATGTACTTGAATGGCTGCATCGTCGATTACGTCGAGACCCTCGAGGCCGCCGGCTTCAAGTTCGAGAACCCCCAGGTGAAGTCCACCTGCGGCTGCGGCTCCTCGTTCAACGTTTAGGCCGCACCAAGGCTCAGATCCAAAGCAAAAGGCCTGCCTTCACGGCAGGCCTTTTGCTTAGAAATTGATTGAACCAGCTTACTGCTGCGGCGATTGCGGCTGTTGCGGCTGCGCAGGCTGCGTGGGGCTCGATGGGAAGTTCGAACCGCCGCCAAACGAATTGCTGGACCCGCCAAACGTATCGCTAGACCCACCAAACCCCGGTGTCGACGTTCCCGTCCCGTTGCCCACCGGCGTCCCGATCGTGCCCGCATTGCCGCCGCCTTGCTGCATCATCTCCTGCAGCGGGCTATAGGTGAACTCCCACTCGTTATAGTGGCTCTTCTTCTTGTACGTCAGGATCGACTGCTTGGGACTGGCCGGCGAAAAGCCGATGATCCCACCGCCGCCAAACGTCTGCCCCGTCTGCCCGCTCATAAATCCCGACCCGGATGTCGTGCCGGATGTTGGATTGCCATTGGCATCCGTCCCGCCCGTGCTTCCATTCGTGCTATTCGCGCCGCTGGAGTCGCCCGTGCTGCCCGTAGCGCTATTCGAATTCGTCTGACCCGAATCTGTCGCGCCGGCATTTGACGACCCGAACAGCGAACCGCTGCCAGATCCAGAACCGAAAGTTGACCCGTTGGAACCAAAACTCGATCCGTTCGACCCAAAAGTCGACCCATTCGACCCGAAAGACGATCCAAAGCTGCTGCCCGTATTTGAGCCAAAGCCGCTCGCGCCCGGCATTCCGCCTGTCCCGCTTGGCCCAATCCCTGCAATCGGTTGGCCTCCGACCCCGCCCAGCGGCTGCCCGAAGAAACCCATCGCCAACGGCGCCTTGTTTTGACCAAACAGGATCGGCTTCCAGTCATCCTTGCCCGTCATCGGGTCGATGTACTTCTTGCGCAGAAACCTAATGTTATCGGTGTTCACCAGCGCATCAACCGACGGCGGATAAGTGTGGAACTTGCGGTAATAAAGCTGGATGGCGCGCGCGTACTGCTTGCCGCGGTGCATCGTCTCTACCTCGCGGTCCCGCTGAATGGACTTGGCCATCTGAGGCGCGGCCACTGCCAGCGACAGCACCAGCAGCGCCAGCAGGAATATCGCCACCAGCAGCATGTAGCCGTCTTCAGAAGGTTTACGCCCGCGAATTGGAGCTGGACTCTGCATCATCCCCTTGATTCTATTGACGCGCAACCGCCCCAAAACGCTCATTTGCCCCAGGACCCGCTTACACGGCAAAAATCTGCTCGCGTTATTCAGCCCCGAACCGGAACGTCGTTGTCGACCGTAAGGTTTCGCCCGGCCGCAGCACCGTGCTGGGGAAATTCGCATGATGCGGCGCGTCGGGAAACTCCTGCGTCTCGATGCAGAAGCCGGTCCGCGGCTCGTACTTTTTCCCGTGCCGGCCAGTCAGCTTGCCGTCCAGGAAATTTCCGGTATAGAGCTGAAAGCCCGGCTCCGTCGTTTCTACCGTCATCGTGCGGCCGTTCTCAGGCTCGGTCACCCGCGCCGCCCGCCGCAGCGAACCTGCTTGTCCGTTCACTACAAAGTTGTGATCGTAGCCGCGGCAGAGCTTTAGCTGATCGTAGTCATCATTGATCCGCGCGCCGATCGCCTTTGGCGTGCGGAAATCCAGCGGCGTGCCCGCGACCGAAGCAATCTCGCCCGTAGGAATCTGTTCGCCGTTCACCTTCGTGAACCGGTCGGCGTTCAACTCCACCACGTGCCCCAGAATGTCGCCGTCATCGTCGCCGCGCAGGTTGAAGTAAACGTGGTTGGTCAGGTTCGCGATCGTCGGCTTGTCCGTCGTGGCTGTGTAATCCAGCCGCAGGGTGTCCCCCTCCAGCGTATAGCGCACCCGCGTGGTCATCGTGCCAGGAAAGCCCATATCGCCATCCGGGCTCACGTACGTCAGCTCCACGCCGTTCGGCACTTCCTCGGCCTTCCACACATAGCGGTCGAATCCCTCCGGCCCACCGTGCAGCGCATTCGGTCCGTTGTTAATCGGAATCTGGTAGTCTTTGCCGTCAATCGCAAAGTGGCCCTTGGCGATGCGGTTGGCATACCGGCCCACCACCGAGCCGAGATACGCATTGGGCCTGTTCAGGTAGCCCTCCGCAGAATTAAAGCCGAGCGCGATGTCGGCCACGCGGCCCTTGCGGTCTGGCGTGCGCACTGCGACCAGGTGAGCGCCAAAATCGGTGATCTGAACCTCGATCTTGCCGCTCGTCAGCGTGAAAAGAGAAATGGCAGCGCCGTCAGCCGTTTTGCCCCAGGCAGATTTCTTCATCGTGAGAATCGTCTCCTTGTCCATCATTGCTCATCATCACCACTCTACATCGCGACCGGGCTCTCAATCCCCAACAGCGCCAGCGCCCGCACCAGTTCGCGCAGCACCACCGCAGCCGTCGCCAGCAGAAACGTCTTCCGCCCCGCGTCTTCTTCCGTAAGGATATGGTGCTTGTGATAGAAGTTGTTGAACTCCTGCGCCAACTGGAACGCATGCTTGGCCAGATAAGCTGGCTCCGACGCGCCGATGCACTGATCGAGAACGAGCGAAAACCGCCCCGCCCGTACCCACAGTGCCCAAATATCTTCGTTCTCCTCGCCACTGAGGTACGGCCCCAACTCCGCTAATCCCGCCAGCTCCGCTAACGCCGCTGCTTCGCTCGTCTCACCCTTGCGAAAGATGTTCCTGATCCGCACCACCGCGTACTGGATATACGGCCCTGTTTCGCCCTCGAAGCTCAGCGCGTCTTTAAAGTCGAATGCGATCACGGAATTCCGCGTGTACTTCAGCATGAAGTAGCGCAGTGCGCCAATCGCAATCTGTTCTGCAATCCGTTGCCGGTCAGCTTCCTCGCGCGCCGTCTGCCGCGAATCTACCTCCGCGCGCGTCGCCGCAATCAGCTTGTCGATTAGGTCATCGGCCTTCACGCCGAATCCCTTGCGCCCGCTCACCTCGATATACGGCCTGCTCAAATCCTCTTCCGGAACCGTATAGCCCAGTTCCACCGCGCACCGCGGCGTAAGCGCGACCATCTCATAGCTGAAATGCGTGTAATGGTCTGCCTCTTTCGCGTGCCCCATCCCACGCAGCGCCTGAATCACATTCGCCTGCGGGTCAGACTGCCGTGCGTCGATCACGTTATAAAT
>JASIJX010000374.1 GCA_030049955.1 Acidobacteriaceae bacterium | reverse complement strand
CCTGATATGGAGTGACCCTGTCAATGCCGCCAATCGGTGGGGTTGTTTTTGCAGTTGTTTTTGTCTTTCCACAAGCACAGGGCGAGCAGCAGCCTGGGCAGGTGTTGGCGACGATTGATCAGTCTGATATTCGCGGGTCGGAACCGCATAATCATGATCCGTCGGGAGCTGCCTCTGACTGTTAGCGCGAGTCCGGTCGAGCCTGTCGCATAGGGCAAACGAGGGTTCTCCTTCGTGCTTGCCCAGGCTGCTGCTGGCTCTGTGCTCGAGTTGTGTGGCGCAATTCATCGATAAACTGTCTTTGCTTTTTCCTTAATAGGAAGGTGGTTGCTTTTCGTTTGTTCTTGTCAGGCTGCGGCTTGCTCGCTGACGATCGTTTCCGCTCTTGTTCCAATAGCCCAGATGAACCCCAACAACTCACGAGCAACCGCGGTGATGATCTTTCCCTGGGGCTTGCCGGCCGCGCCCAGCTTTATATACCGCTTGTGCAAGCGGTGTTGCGCTTTCCACGCGATTTCCTTGGCCTCTTCCGAAATGCTCTCCTGCCGCCTCCGCAAGCCATACCAGATGCACGGTGGCCGACGATAGCTCCATGCTGCTTCGCCTACGATCCGTCGCAGGTGCGCGTTGCCTGTTTTAGTGATGCCTCCGCGCCTGATGCGCTTGCCACTGGAGTCTTCGCTTGGCACCGCGCCGCAATAACCCATCAGTTCTCGAGCACTGCCAAAACGAGATACCTGGCCCAGTTCAGCCGCAATGGTCACAGCCGAAATATCCGCGATACCACGAAGTGCCTGCAGATCGTTGATGACTTGTTGTAACGCGGGCGAGGCCAGCTTCACCGCTTCTATGATGGCTTGCTCCAGACGCGTCACCCGTGCACGCATGTGCTCAACCTCGTGCAGATAGTCCTGTCGCGTGGACTCCTGAGCTGACTGTGCGAACCGTAGCTGTGCAACCCAGATCAGATAGGGCCGCGTCCACGATCTCACGCCGGTTGGTGGACGTTGACCTGAGCGCAGAAGGAACTTGCTCAACCGATGCCGCGCTCGCATCTGATCCTGCTTGGCGGCTTCACGAGCACGCACCAAATCCCGTAACGCCTCGGAGCCTTCATCCGGAACCCATACCGCCGTCAGATCGCCGGATCGATAGCAACGCGCCAGCTTCTCTGCATCCCGCCGATCTGTCTTTACCCGATCACCTGCCTTAACAGGTACCAGCGTGGGCGCCACAACCTCGCACTGAACGCCCAACTCGACGAGTTGCCAGTACACAACGTAGCCCGTTGGCCCCGCCTCATAACAAGCTCTCAACTTCTCCGCCGGGCCAAGCTTCCTGATCATCTTGCGAATCGACTCGGCGCGGTTCGGAATCGTGCCCAGGCTTCGCACCTCACCATCCGGCTCCGCAACTGCTACGGCAATCGTCTCGGCATGGACATCCAAACCTAAAAATCGTACCTTCTCCTTCATGACCGGCTCCCTTCCGCTTGTGGCTCTGAACTGCGTGTCCTGATAAACACACAGCCTAACCCACGATCAGCGTATCGGCGCCGGTCACTCCATACTGACTGAAGGCGTCAAGCGAGAACCGCTTTTGGTTTGCTCATGAGGCGCTCTATGAGCCTCACCATCAGAAGCCACTCAATGTGACTTTGCCAATTGCCTTCCCGCTTTCTGCAAGCGCATGGGCCTTCTTGAGGTTTTCAACATTGATGGGACTGAAGGTCTGCGTCTGCGTTGAGCGCACTTCACCGCGATCGACCAGCTCCGCAATGCGACTCAGCAAGCGTCCCTGTTCGCCCATATCCGGTGTTTGCCATATCGAGCGCGCAAACATAAACTCCCAATGAAGCGACGCAGACTTGGCTTTGAGCGGGACCACGTCGAGCGTCTCAGGATCGTCGATCAGGCCGAGCTTTCCCTGGGGCGCCAGCACATCGACCAAAGGCGCAAAGTTCCGTGAAGTCGCCGTGAGGCTGGCGATGTATTTCACCGGAGCCGCGTGGAGTTCCTTCACCTGTTCGACCAGCGGCTTGGTGTGATCGATCACGTGGTGAGCGCCCATCCGCTTCACCCAATCCACAGTTTCCGGCCGCGATGCAGTCGCGATGACGGTCAAAGCCGTCCGTCGACGAGCCAGTTGTACGAGGATTGAGCCCACGCCGCCGGCGGCCCCGCTCACCAGCAACGACGCGCCGCTTTCGCCTTCGCGAACACCAAACCGATCGAACAGGAGTTCCCAGGCGGTGATGCTGGTAAGAGGCAGTGCGGCCGCCTCAGCAAAACCAATCGATTTCGGCTTGTGCCCGACGAGCCTTTCATCGACGGCTTGAAATTCCGCGTTCGATCCGGGACGATCCAGCGCACCGGCGTAGTAGACCTCATCGCCCACGTCGAATCCGGTGGCCGCGGCTCCCTTTTCTACCACGACGCCTGCAGCATCCCAGCCCAGCACCCGCGGGTTGCCTGTGTCGTGCGAGGCCGAACCCTGATGCCGCGCGCCCCGTACCTTTGTGTCCACGGGATTAACAGAAACCGCCCGCACATTGACGAGCAGATCATGCGGACCGAATTTTGGCCGCGGCAGATCCAATTCCACCAGAGAATCCTGAGCCTCGATGGGTAATGGACGTGTGAAAGCGATCGCTTTCATTGTTCTCTCCAAGTCTGAAAAGGCGTCTGGCGCAGAACGGAGTCAAGTCTAGCAGGCAGGCTGTCCACGTAAGAAGTCGTCCAAGGCCAATAGCGCGGCCGCAAATAATAGTTGATATAGAAACTGTTTCTATGTAATCTAATTCTATGAAAGACGCCAGAGCATCCTCTCTCACCATGAGCGATTTGAAAAAGCACGTTGGTTTCTGGCTGCGTTTCGTCTCGAATCATGTCTCCCACGCCTTCGCCCGCAAGCTCCAGGCGAGCGGTGTAACCGTGGCGGAGTGGGTCGTCATGCGGGAGATGTTCGACGAAAAGGAGATCTCGCCCGGCGTAGTCGCAGAACGCATTGGGATGACACGTGGCGGAGTCTCCAAGCTGGTGGCACGTGGACGGTCATTTTTTCTCTCGCCGGCGTTTCGTCTGGAGGCAATCGCGCTGTCAGGATATTCCTCGGGTTAGCCGATTATTGCTTTCGGTTCCAGGTACTCCTGCAGCCCGAAGATCCCGCCTTCCCGACCGATCCCCGACTGTTTGAAGCCACCGAAGGGAGCAAACGGATCGTGACTTACTGTGTTGATGAGGACGCGGCCAGCGGCGAGTTTTCGCGCCACGCGGTTGGCACTTTCAGGGTCTGCCGAGCTTACGTAAGCGATAAGGCCGAATTCGGTGTCATTGGCGATTTCAATGGCCTCGGCTTCCGTCTTGTAGGTCAGTATCGACAAGACCGGTCCGAAGATTTCTTCCTTGGCGATGCGCATGCGGCGAGTGACGTTGGCGAAGACGGTGGGCTTGACGAAATTCCCACCCTCAAGTCCCTGGGGATGACCTTCGCCGCCGATGACGAGCTCCGCGCCTTCGTCGATGCCAGACTTGATGTACTCCTGCACGCGCTGGTACTGTTTTGTGCTGGCCAATGGGCCGAGGGTGACGTCGTTATCCCGGGGATCGCCCACTTTGATTTTTTCGACGGCCGCTTTGGCCAATCGCTTCACTTCGTCGAGCCGGTCTTGCGGCACGATCAGACGCGAAGCCGCGATGCAGGCCTGCCCGTTATTCAGGTAGCAGGCGTTGATGGCCATCGGAATCGCCGTGGAGAGATCGGCGTCGTCGAGGATGATGTTCGGCGACTTGCCCCCGAGCTCCAGCGTCAAGCGCTTCATTGTGTCCAGGGAGTTCCTGGCGACGAGTTTTCCGATCTGCGTGGAACCGGTGAAGGCGATTTTCTGAATGTCGGGACTTTTGGTTAACTCCGTCCCGACGACCTCGCCGAGGCCGGTCACGACATTGATGACACCGGGAGGCAACGCGGCTTCATGAAAGGCGTCCATCAACACTTCCGTTTGCATGGCGCTCATCTCGCTGGGCTTGATGACGACCGTGCATCCGGTAGCGATTGCCGGCGCCACTTTGATCGCGATCGAGCCGGCGCTCGAATTCCATGGCGTAAATATGCCCACCACGCCGACCGGCTCCATCACAACCTTGGATGTTCCGACAGTCCTGACCAGGTCGAAATTCTCGAGCACCTTCTTGAAGTGCAGAAAAATGTTCGCCGCGAGGTTGTTGGAGCCCTTCGCACGGTCTTGCGGTGCGCCGTACTCCACAACCGTCGCATCAACGAGTTGATCTATTCGTTTGGCCACGGCATCGTGCAACCGCTGCAGGAGCTCCATCCGGTATTCTCTGCTGCTTTCCGAAAAGGTGTTGAAGGCCACTTTCGCTGCACCGATCGCTTTTCGTGCGTCGATCTCGTCTGCCATGGTCACCTTGCCGATGACCTTGTTGTCGGTCGGGTTCACGAGATCGACGACCTGGGCTCCATGGAGAGTGACGAACTGCCCATTGATATAGGCGCGATCAAAGACCCTTACCGGAGTCGTGATTTCATGTGTTTTCATTCGTGCCACCCTTCATGAGGTTTCGGCTTTACCAAGGTCGCTGTGTCTCTCAGGACCCCAGTTAACAATTTCAGTGTGGCTCAAAAGCGGGTCGGCGTAACAAGCAAAAGACGCCAATGTTCTTGCAGAAGGCGATCCACCAACTCGTCAAAACTACTTGCAATTTAAGCTTGCCCCTGCTATATAATAGAACGGTCATTCGTTTTATTATGTGACGGAGGAAAACAGGTCATGAAAGAACACAGTCCCAGCCGGACGGCGGAGCATAATGCGCTGTTTCGAGCGATCGAATGGGCGCGCCGACCAAGCGATCGGATCGTCAGAGACTGGATCGCCGAGGAATTTCTCACCCCTTCGTTTCGGCTCGTCGCTAAGCTTTGTCGCAATTCCATTTGCGCGGCATTGCTTTGCAGATACATTGACCTACGCTGGCCGGGATCTCGAACCTCGCTCATTGCCCGAACCCGTTTGATCGACGATTACGTTGCCTCGGCTGTCGCAAATGGTATTTCGCAAATTGTCCTTCTGGGAGCGGGATTTGATTCCCGCGCCTACCGAATCGCTGGCGCCGAACGGGCGCAGTTTTTTGAAGTCGACCACCCGAACACATCAAGAGTCAAGAGGGCGCGGATTGCACATGCCCTAGGAGCATTGCCTGAACACGTAAAGTACCTCCCATTGAATTTTCAACGAGATCCACTGCCTGAATCGCTCCAGGCGGCAGGCTTCAATCCGCTTCAGCGAAGTCTATTTGTGTGGGAGGGCGTTTCAAACTATCTCACCGAAGAAGCGGTCAGATCGACGCTCTCATTCATCGGCGGTCTGGCTCAAGGCACTGCACTCGCATTCACCTATGTCGATCGAGCTGTCCTTGAAAATCCTGGAAATTTCATCGGCGGCAGAGAAGTGCAGAAGGCATTTGCGCGACTCAAGGAGCCATGGACTTTCGGAATCCAACCAGGTCGGGCGGCCGATTTTCTTGAGGAATGCGGCCTCGAATTGAACTACGATCTTTCCGCTGCCGAATACCGGAACCAGTACTACAAAGAGTCTGCTCGGATCAAGGGCTATGAGTTCTATCACGTAGTTCTGGCGCAGGTCGCGAAACGGGCCGCGTACCGCGGGCCGAACCGGGCCAAGGAGGTGCTCATTGCCTAAAGTGAGCAAAGAATACCTCGCCTCGCGGCGTGAAGAAATTCTGGACGCGGCGCTTGTGTGCTTCTCGAGGGATGGTTTTCATAGGACAACGATGCAGGACATTGTTCGCGAATCCGGGCTAAGCCCAGGCGCCATCTATAACTATTTCGAAAGCAAGGATGAGATCATCGAAGCCATTGCCAATCAACGCCAGGCGAAGGAGGAGCGCCTTCTAAGAGACGCAATTGACGCTGGCCCAGCGCATGGGAGGCTGGAGCGTGTTCGCGATGCCTTTTTGGACGAACTAGACAATCCTAAAGAACGTCTTCGGCGTCGTGTCAGCGTGCAACTGTGGGCAGAAGCACAGCGCAATCAGAACATCCGGCGGCTAGTTCGGCGGAGCTTTGAGGAGCCTCGCAAGCTCATTTCAGAAGTTCTCACGACCTCTCAGAGGGAGGGCGCAATTGCGGACTGGGCTGATCCGGAGGCGCTCGCATGCTTCCTCATAGCGACTTTTCACGGCCTGGTGTTGCAACGGGAATGGGACGAGAAGTTTTCTGTGGAGCCGCACAAGGAATTGCTGAACTCACTTTTGCAGGCACTGAGTGGAGCTGCGAAAGCCACCGAACTGGAAGCTGTGAATCGATGACGCTCGAGGGTCATCGACGGTTGAGACGGCAAATCAAAGCCCCTTTTTCCAGTTCGCTGCGAAGCGAAAGCCGAGGATGCACTCCTATGGCTTGCGAGCTACGATGACGGTGAGCGGGGGAAAAGTGGTGACGAAGCTGCTGGGCGCTTATCAATTGAAGCCCAAGGTCGAGGAGCTGGTTGGCATATTATCCATCGAAGTGTAGCCCTCAGACAATCACCGGAGATGATTCGGTTGGGGGCCGCAAGCGCGAGACACGAGCGAAATATGCACTGAAATCCGTCATGTGCTCACGTGATCCGATCCATCCGACATACCCGTCCGGGCGAACGAGTATGTATTCGCCGTTCCCGTCACCGTATGCAGCCGCCAGATTTCCAAAGGCATCGACGAACATTTGCGCCTCATCTTCGGGCTCTGTTCTTGTTTGCCTGACGTCCACGCGCTTGATGTCCGGATGTGCGCCAATCCCGAATTCTCCATCAGAAAAGAGCCTCAGCAGAGTGAAATGTGGCCCACGAAAAAGGTCGAACAGCCGAACCCCCTCGCCGTTGCTCTTCAGACCCGGAGCGTCTGGGGCGCGGTCTCCTGCGGCGATCTTTACAGCGGGTTTGCCCGAGTTGATGCTCAAGGACATCTCTTTGTAAGTGATGCCGAGTTGCAGAGTCACCGCATCACGGCGCATTTTTTCCTCAGCTTCATTGGAGATCTGCTTGTATAGCTTGCTGCTTAACCCAAGGACATTGGCCGCAACCGGTAACCGCTCCTCTTCGTAAGTGTCGAGCAGGTTATCCGGTGCACCCTTCAGGACGGCTGCGAGCTTCCATCCGAGGTTGTACGCATCCTGGATACCCGTATTCATGCCCTGTCCACCGGCGGGAGAATGGACATGTGCCGCGTCGCCGGCCAGGAACACACGTCCAATGCGATATTTCGAAACCATCCGCACGTTGACGTGATACAGCGAGAGCCAAGGAGCATCCGTCAACTCGATATCCATGCCGCCCGTGCGACTGCTGACAATTTCGCGAAACACCTGGAGTGATGGTTCGCGCTCTTCATTTGGAGGCACCTGGGCCTGAAACTGATATGTGTCGGTGGACGGCAGAGGACAGAGCGCGAGCCAGCCATCGGGATGATTGGGCCACGAATGCCACGCCTCGCGGTCAAGTCCTCGCAGCCGCACGTCACCAACGTACATACGTTCGTCCTTCCAGGTCTCACCTTCGAAAGGAACCTGAAGAAACTTGCGAACAAAGCTTCTACCGCCATCGGCGGCGACCAGATACTGACAGCACAGGACTTCCGTCTTGCCTCCATGCTGAACTGTCGCGAAAACAAAGCCCTCTTTCTGTTCGATCATGATCAGTTCGGTTGCCAGCTCTACCCGTCCTCCGTTTCTTTCGAGGAGCCCTCGTAATGCCTCCTCGACACGCCACTGCGGCGTGATCAGCGGGCTCGCATACGGCGTACTCGGTGTGGGAGTACGGCCCTCGTGAATGTCCTTCTCGCCGAGAACCTTGGATCCCTCATAGCCTCGAAAGGGGATATGGAATCTGCCGTTGCTCACCACCTGCTCGACGATCGCGAAATCGTCCATTACCTCCAGACTGCGAGGTTGCAGCCCCTTCCCCTTCGATCCAATAAAGTACTCGCGGGCTTTATCAATAATGCGAAATCGTACGCCGCGACGCGCCAGATCACACGCCAATGCCAAGCCTGTGGGTCCTGCTCCCACAATCAAAACCTGAATCTCTCCCACACCCATATCTTCTCCAAATTCATCGTAATCGTCTTAAACCAAAACGAAAATGTACCAGCGTACGGATCTCGCAGATTTTGCAGTCTCTTCCTGATAGGCCATATCATCACTCGCAAGTCTGATTCGCGAAGATCAGGCGTCAAGACAAGTTTTCGGCATTCCTTAGACTTTTGCCACGCAATTGGCAAATCAAGACCGCAGAGACAATACGATCGCCTTGCACACTTCAGCCCTCGCGCCGCGGAGCGAAAGACCAGAAGGCCGATGCAGCACAAGAGCGTGGCCAAATGCGTTCACCATGTTGCCCAGCAGGAACGCCCGCACGTCTAACTTCATTCTCCCACCTATGCTCTTCGCATGCGGAACAAGCGCAGCGCGGAAGCTCTCATGCTGCCTGATGGAGAATTCTCGGGATCCATCCGCGCGATGAGGCACCTCTGAATCGAGCAGGACCGAGAGTCTTGGATCGGCTGCATGAATATCAATCATCCCGTCAATCAATGAACCGACAAGATGATCAAGCGATTCACTTGTGCTTTCACTGATTCTCCGCTCGATCACACGATCCACATCGCGGAGGTGCCGCTCATGGAGAGCGATGAAGATAGCTCGCTTATTGGGGAAATACTGATAGACAGAGCCGATACTTACGCCTGCCGTCTGGGCGATGCGGTTCGTGGTAATAGCGGATGTGCCCCCGCGTTTGAGAAGCCTCACGACTGCTTCTAACATCGCTTCTACCGTCGCCTTCGCGCGCGCTTGAGTTGGCTTGCGCCGCCTTGCCGAGTCTTGCGTCGTTTTCCTCATAGTGCAAATCAGTTTATCTGATAATGTGAGCTTTCTTTTAATAATCTCGCACCAGCCCATATAGATTAGGCCCTTGAACATTGACCGAAAGCGAGTAGACATAGCTTCGCCTGAACGTAATCTTGTCTATGAGGGCGAGGCGCACGCATCGTGCGGCGTCGCTCATAGTGAGGGGCAAAATGATTTTTTTGATCACAGGCGCAACCGGCGACATTGGAGCGAGGGTTGTCAGACGGTTGCTCGATCGGCAAATCCGTCCGCGGGTTCTTGCGCGAAGCGCGGAGAAGGCACGAGCGCTCTTTGGAGAGAGTGTTGATATTTATCTGGGTGATCTCGCTGACCCAGCTACAACGCGTCAAGCTGTGCATGGTATTAACACCCTGTTCCTGGTTAATGTTGGACCTGAAATCCCGCAACGGGATATGATTGCCGCCTCGATAGCCAGGGAAGAGGGTGTCGGACGAATAGTCAAGCTGTCATCTCTCGACGTCGAGCACGGCCTTGCCATTGGAGCATGGCACGAAAAGGGTGAAGCAGCGATACGAGTTTCGGGAGTGCCATTTACTTTTGTTCGGCCGACGGGATTTATGACTAATCTGCTTGCCTGGAAGCACGCAATCAAGACTGAAGGTATTGTGCGATCCTCAACGGGAGACGGGCGCCGACCCTTTATTCATCCCGACGACATCGCCGCTGTCTCGGCCGCAGCGCTACTCAGCGAGGAATACGTGGGCCGCGTCCTTCCAATCACAGGACCTGCAGCGCTTAACTTCAGTGAAGCAACTCAAATGATCTCCAAGGCGATTGGAAGGCCCTTGCGGTTCGAAGCAATTTCTGACGATGAGGCTCGCGAACGTTATTCTGCTGTGAGCGGATCTGCTGAGGAGACCGAAGCGCACGTTGCGCTGTGGCGTGCGATCCGCGAGGGACGGCTTGATGCTGTGACGGACGAGGTCGAGCAGATCCTGGGCAAGAAACCCCTTTCAATTGACCAATGGATTGCAGAAAATGTCCACCACTTCCTCAGGTGAAGGTACTTTCGCATCCTAATCAGTTCGCGAGGCTCGCGCCGTTAGCCCAATCTGGTTCCGTCATTCCCGCCTCGTGATCCCCGCCCGGAGGGAACTGGAGGATGCAAGATTGGTTGCAAGCCTTTCACGGCGGAAATCTGGTGTTCCCGGCGGTTGAGATCGCCGTCAAGACCGTCGTGGCACTGGCGCTCGGTCTGCCGGTTGGATTTGAACACGAATGGTCCAACAAAGACATTGGTGTTCGCACCTTCACCATGTCGGCGCTGCTTGGACTGCTTAGCAAACTACTCGGCTCACCACATTGTAGTTATTGAGGCGGAGCAGCGATACTGGTTCTGATCGTCAGACCTCTCTGGGATATCTCATCTCTTGCCTCTCCGGGGGAGTTTGGCTGTCCATCGCGGGCATCATCATCGCATCGAGACGAGTTCGAATGACGCTGACCGCCACTTGGAGCTGATGGCTTAACAAAAGGGCATTAATATAGATGACAAAAACAAGTCCTTCAGACCTCGGTATAAAAATGCTCTTTTACAGCGAGGCTCTCAAGGATGTAGACGTACTTCACGATTGGTCCGCCTCCGCTAAGGCTTCGGCGCGACAGCCTTCGCCCTTTTTGGACACTCAAGCCTATCAGATCATTGGTGTTGGTTGCCGAGCCGTAGCCCTCTGAAAGAGGGCAAAGGCTGGTGGAGGCGGCGGGAGTCGAACCCGCGTCCGAAATCGTTGTCAGCCAGGAGACTCCATGCTCAGTCCGTTCCGTTGGGTTTCGCTCCGCGGCGCTCAGAGCGGACAAGATGCGCCGGAAGCTAGTCCGATGATCTTATGACCGGCCCACGGACCGAGGGCCAATCACCAGCCTGCTGTGCGACGCCCGTTCGCAGCCCACAGGCAAAGCCGCGGCGGACGGCTGCTTAGTTAATTAAGCAGCAAGTGCCAGTTCTTGGTTGGCAACTTTTGTTTTGCAGGCGATTACGGGTGCCCACACCCCGGCATGCCTCCTGTGCCGCAATCGATCCCGTCGAAACCGTGACGCCCCCACTTTTCCACCCCCTTCGACGAAGACCGGTCGATGGGGCCCCGCAAATCCCGGCATCCATTCAATGATGAAAGAAGGCCGGCGGGTGCGAACCGGAACAACCGGCTCGTGCTGCATCTACCTCCATTCTACGCTGATTCCAATCTCGACGCCGGTCAGGTACCTTACTGCTGCTCCAGATCGATGCTCTCGTACGCGTGCTGCGCGATCAGGGCGCGGATCTCGGCGGGCGTCTTGCCCAGCTTCGTCTGCTGGTAAGCGAAGAAGCCCTCCTGAGCGCACGTGGAGCACTCGGCGCCGTGCAGCGTCTCGAAGCAGCTGCGCAGGCTGGTGTGGCCCAGTGCGCGGTCGCAGCGGCAGTTGCAGGGGAGCTGATAGAGCACATTCCCGATCTTCGCCGCCTGCTGGTATGCGTGCAATTGCCATGGATATCGCGAATTCGAGCCAGTCAGTTGAGCCGGAGTCAGAATGGGCGGCAGCGCGCTTACCTTCAGCGGAGCCGAAGGATGATAGGCGGGAACG